>NZ_JAKRFW010000030.1:0-63143 GCF_022347905.1 Pseudoalteromonas sp. Of11M-6
TCGTTGCTGCTTTGCTTTTCAGCGTAGCGCCCCGTGTCAGTGGGGTCGCATTATAGGGCGATCCGATTTTAGTGCAACCCTTTTTTTAAAGAAAATTGCAAAAAATAGATCGCTCGAGCAAAAAAAAGCCGAAACGTTCATTTTTAACACGTTAATAAGGCATATTAGGCTTTCTAAAGGCGACTTTTCTAGTTTAATTAACACAATTTTCGAATCTACAAATATGTAAGAGAGGTGTGTCTACTATAGATAGCACTTTTTAGTATGGACTTGGTGAACACTATCTATAAAACAAACCGGCCTAAACTGAATCTATTCAGTTTAGGCTGAGGGAATTGAGATAACTCCTAAAAACTACTGTTGTAGAAGATGAATAGCTGTAAGCCCTCTTTTATTTTATCAACTGGACCAAGTTCAATTTTTATGTTGATTAGAGCAGAATACATTGTCGGTAATGTATGAGTTAGCAGTTGCAGGTTCTTCAATTGCTAACTTTATAAATGAAGCTAATAAGAATAGTGACCAAAAGATATGAGAGAGCGTTTAGTTATTATAAACAGACGCAAAAGTCTTAAGGGATATAAAAAGAAAAAGCCGAGCTATGCTCGGCTTTTTTGTGTCTTTAAAAAGACTAATTACTCTGCAGACTGCGCGTCTTCTTGAACTTCTTCTGTCGCTGGGCGATCTAGTAGTTCAATATAAGCCATTGGCGCATTGTCACCTGTACGGAAGCCACACTTAAGAATACGAGTGTAACCACCTGGACGATCCGCGAAACGTGGACCGATCTCAGAGAACAATTTACCAACTACTTCTTTATCACGCGTGCGAGCAAACGCTAAACGACGGTTTGCTACGCTGTCAGTCTTAGCCAGTGTGATTAAAGGTTCAATTACACGGCGCAGCTCTTTTGCTTTAGGCAAAGTAGTTTTGATGATTTCGTGCTTCACCAAAGAACCAGCCATGTTGCTAAACATCGCTTTGCGATGGCTGCTGTTACGGTTTAATTGACGACCACTCTTACGATGGCGCATGACCCTATCCTTCTAACTAAACTAATATAGTAACTTAGATTACTCAGCTAGACTTGCAGGTGGCCAGTTTTCTAGGCGCATACCCAGAGATAGACCACGTGAAGCTAGCACGTCTTTAATTTCAGTTAGAGACTTCTTACCAAGGTTTGGTGTTTTCAGAAGCTCAACTTCAGTACGCTGTACTAAGTCACCGATATATTGAATTTGCTCGGCTTTCAGACAGTTTGCAGAACGTACAGTTAGTTCTAAGTCATCAACTGGACGAAGTAGAATCGGATCGAACTCCGGTTTCTCTTCTTTCTCTTCTGGCTCAGAAACATCACGTAGGTCTACGAATGCATCTAACTGCTCAGCAAGGATAGTTGACGCACGGCGGATCGCTTCTTCAGGATCTAAAGTGCCGTTCGTTTCCATATCGATGATTAGTTTATCTAAGTCTGTACGCTGCTCAACACGAGCTGACTCAACCGAGTACGCAATACGCTCAACCGGGCTGAATGATGCATCTAGCAACAAACGGCCGATTGGACGCTCATCGTCATCAGAGGATAAACGACTAGACGCCGGTACATAACCGCGACCACGCTCAACACGAATGCGCATGCTGATTTCGCTATTGTCAGCAGTTAAGTGACAAATGACATGCTCAGGGTTGGCGATAGTCACATCTCCGTCGTGCTGGATATCAGCCGCAGTCACAGGGCCTACACCAGACTTAGTCAGGGTAAGGAAAACTTCATCTTTACCTTCTAGAGATACCGCTAGACCTTTAAGGTTTAACAGAATTTCAATGATGTCTTCTTGTACGCCTTCTTTCGCGCTGTACTCGTGCAATACGCCGTCAATTTCAACTTCTGTCACAGCACAACCAGGCATAGATGAAAGAAGTATACGACGTAGAGCATTACCTAGTGTGTGGCCAAAACCACGCTCTAGAGGCTCTAAAACTACTTTAGAACGCGTTGAGCTTACAGCGTCGATATCGACTAATCTTGGTTTTAGGAATTCGGTTACAGAACCCTGCATTTTATCCTCTCTTAACTCTTAACTTTACTTCGAGTAAAGTTCGACGATTAGTTGTTCGTTAATGTCCGCAGACAGATCAGAACGCTCTGGTAGACGCTTGAAAGTGCCTTCCATTTTCTTACCGTCAACTTCAATCCAAGTTGGCTTTTCACGTTGCTCAGCCAACTCTAGAGCAGCGATGATACGCGCTTGCTTTTTAGACTTCTCGCGAATTACTACTACATCTTCAGGAGTAACTACGAAAGAAGGGATATTAACAACACGACCATTAACCATAATCGCTTTGTGGCTTACTAGCTGACGTGCTTCAGCACGTGTGCTTGCAAAACCCATGCGATATACAACATTGTCTAGACGTTGCTCTAGAAGCTGTAACAAGTTTTCACCTGTGTTACCTTTAAGGCGAGCAGCTTCTTTGTAGTAGTTACGGAATTGCTTTTCTAGTACACCGTAGATACGACGAACTTTTTGCTTTTCACGTAGCTGTAAACCGTAATCAGATAGACGACCTTTACGTGCGCCGTGCTGACCAGGTGCTGTTTCTAGTTTACACTTAGAGTCAATTGCTCTTACGCCGCTTTTAAGGAACAGGTCAGTACCTTCACGACGACTCAGCTTGAGCTTAGGGCCCAAATATCTTGCCATGTTCTTTCTCCTAACCTATTGTTATACGCGACGTTTCTTCGGTGGACGACAACCATTGTGTGGAATTGGCGTCACGTCAGTGATGTTAGTGATACGGTAACCAGCAGCATTCAATGCACGAACAGCAGACTCACGGCCTGGACCTGGACCTTTGATGAATACTTCTAGGTTCTTAAGACCGTACTCTTGTGCAGCAACACCTGCACGCTCCGCAGCAACCTGTGCAGCGAATGGAGTAGACTTACGAGAACCACGGAAACCTGAACCACCTGCAGTCGCCCAAGAAAGAGCATTACCTTGACGGTCAGTGATGGTCACAATCGTGTTGTTGAAAGATGCATGAACGTGAGCCATGCCGTCAACAACCTGCTTTTTGACCTTTTTACGACGAATTGGTGCTTTTGCCATAACTTACCCCACCTTATTTCTTGATAGGCTTGCGAGGACCCTTACGAGTACGCGCGTTAGTCTTAGTACGCTGACCACGTAGTGGTAGCGAACGACGGTGACGTAAGCCACGGAAACAACCAAGGTCCATAAGACGCTTGATGTTTAGTGTAACTTCACGACGAAGATCACCTTCAACAGTGTACTTGCCAACTTCTTCACGAAGGATGTCAAGTGTTTCGTCATTTAACTCGCCGATTTTAGTAGTTTCAGCGATACCTGTCGCAGCTAAGATCGCCTTAGCGCGAGTTTTACCTACACCATAGATGCTTGTTAAACCGATAACAGCATGCTTATGATCAGGAACGTTAATGCCTGCGATACGGGCCACTAACATATCTCCTATAAATAAACTTGATTATCATCTTGCTGGAAAGCCCGTATAGGATACCCAACCGACATTCAAGTTTTACCAAAGAAACAGGCTAAGTAAAGTTACTCAGCCTGCACGACTTAATTTGCTTAGCCTTGCCTTTGCTTGTGCTTTGGCTCACTGCAGATCACACGTACAACACCTGCACGCTTGATTACTTTGCAGTTACGGCAAATTTTCTTAACGGAAGCACGTACTTTCATTACTCAACTCCGTAAACTGACCTTAACGGCCGTAGCCTTTAAGGTTCGCTTTTTTCAGCACAGAATCATATTGATGTGACATCATATGAGTCTGTACTTGTGCCATAAAGTCCATGATGACAACAACGATAATCAGAATCGATGTACCGCCGAAGTAGAATGGCGTTTGCCATGCCATAGTCATAAACTCGGGCACCAGACAGATAAAGGTTATATACAAAGCACCTGCCAATGTCAGGCGTGTCATCACTTTATCAATGTATTTAGATGTCTGCTCACCTGGACGAATGCCTGGAATAAAAGCGCCAGATTTTTTCAGGTTATCTGCTGTCTCACGCGGGTTAAACACCAACGCAGTGTAGAAGAAGCAGAAGAAGATAATAGCCGCAGCTAATACCATCGCATACAGTGGTTGACCTGGAGTCAATACTGCTGAGATAGCTTGTAGCACATCAGCGACCGGACCTTCACCTTGGCCAAACCAGCTTGCTATTGTACCAGGGAACAAAATGATACTGCTAGCAAAGATTGGTGGAATAACACCCGCCATGTTAACTTTTAGTGGTAAGTGCGTGCTTTGAGCAGCAAATACCTGACGACCTTGTTGACGCTTCGCATAGTTTACAACGATACGACGTTGACCACGCTCGAAGAACACAACTAGGTAAGTTACAGCGAATACGATTACCGCAATCAATAACAATGCTAAAATATGCAGATCACCTTGGCGCGCCATTTCTGCTGTCGAACCAATTGCAGACGGCAGGTTAGCTACAATACCAACAAATATTAGAACTGAGATACCGTTACCGATACCACGCTCAGTGATTTGTTCGCCCAACCACATAAGGAACATAGTTCCTGTGACTAAGCTCACTACAGCTGTGAAATAAAAGCCGAAGCCTGGATTCACAACTAGGCCTTCCATCATGTTAGGTAGACCAGTAGCGATACCTATCGATTGGAATGTAGCAAGCACAAGCGTACCATAACGCGTATACTGGCTTATTTTCTTACGCCCTTGCTCACCTTCTTTCTTAAGCTCTATCATCGCAGGATGTATGTGCGTTAATAGCTGCATAATAATCGAAGCCGAGATGTACGGCATAATACCTAGCGCCAATACCGATGCACGCTCAAGCGCACCACCGCTGAACATGTTGAACATCTCAACAATGGTGCCCTTTTGTTGCTCGAAGAATTCGGCAAGTACAGCGGCGTCAATCCCAGGGATTGGCACAAAAGAGCCCAGACGGTAAATAATGATAGCACCCAATACGAATAGTAATCGGCGCTTCAGTTCCGCAAGCCCACTTTGTGCACTTTGCATATCTTGACCTGGTTTAGCCATAGCGTACTTCCTTAGTCTTCTACCTTGCCTCCGGCAGCTTCGATAGCTTCGCGTGCACCTTTAGACACTTTCATGCCTTTAACAGTAACAGCGCGTGAAACTTCGCCAGATTTTACAACTTTTACGAACTGGATGTTCTTTTTAACGATACCAGCTGCCTGTAACGCGTTTAGATCTACCACATCGCCTTCAACTTTAGCGATTTCGAATAGATTCACTTCTTTAGACACAAGAGACTTGCGTGAAGTGAAACCAAACTTAGGTAGACGACGTTGCATAGGCATTTGACCGCCTTCGAAACCAACGCGTACTTTACCGCCAGAGCGTGACTTTTGACCTTTGTGACCACGGCCACCAGTCTTACCAAGACCAGAACCGATACCACGGCCAACACGCTTACCAGCTGTTTTTGAACCTGCAGCAGGTGAAAGTGTATTCAAGTTCATCGAATTACCCCTCAACCTTAACCATGTAAGAAACTTGGTTGATCATACCGCGAACTGCTGGCGTATCTTCTAGCTCAACAGTGTGATTGATACGACGTAAACCAAGGCCACGTAATGTAGCTTTATGCTTCGGTAAACGACCGATTGAGCTACGTACTTGAGTTACTTTTACTGTGTTTGCCATGGTGTCTTACCCCAAGATTTCGTCAACGCTAAGACCACGCTTCGCAGCAATACCTTCTGGAGAATTCATATTCTCTAGCGCTGCGATAGTTGCGCGAACGATGTTGATCGGGTTAGTTGAACCGTATGCTTTAGATAGTACGTTCTGTACACCAGTTACTTCTAGTACTGCACGCATCGCACCACCTGCGATGATACCTGTACCTTCAGATGCTGGCTGCATGTATACTTTAGAACCCGCGTGGCGACCCTTGATTGGGTGCTGTAGCGTGTTACCTTTTAGTTCAACAGTGATCATGTTGCGACGTGCTTTTTCCATTGCTTTTTGAATAGCAGCAGGAACTTCACGTGCTTTACCATAACCAAAACCTACTTTACCAGCGCCATCACCAACTACAGTTAGTGCAGTGAAGCTAAAGATACGACCACCTTTAACCACTTTAGACACACGGTTTACCGCGATTAGCTTTTCAGCCAATTCAGGCTGTTGTGCTTTTGCTTCTACGTTAGCCATTGTCTACTCCTAGAATTGCAGACCGGCTTCGCGCGCAGCATCAGCTAGCGCCTTCACACGGCCGTGATATTTAAAGCCACTGCGATCAAAAGCGATTTTTTCAACGCCTTTGTCAGCTACGCGCTCAGCGATTGCTTTACCAACTGCTTGAGCCGCTTCGATGTTGCCTGTGCCTTTAACTGTTTCAACAATTGCTTTTTCAACAGTAGAAGCAGCAGCCAGTACATTACCCTCAGCATTGATTACTTGAGCGTAAATGTGACGTGGCGTGCGGTGGATAACAAGACGTGTTGTGCCTTGTTCGATAATATTTCTACGAGTGCGCTTAGCACGACGTAGACGAGCTGTTTTCTTATCCATCGTCTTACCTTACTTCTTCTTAGCCTCTTTACGACGCACGTGCTCATCAGCGTAACGTACACCTTTACCTTTATAAGGCTCTGGTTCACGGTATGAGCGGATGTTAGCAGCTGTTTGACCAACTAACTGCTTGTCTGCGCCTTTAACAACAATTTCAGTCTGGCTTGGAGCTTCGATAGTGATACCTGTTGGGATCTCGAAGTTCACTGGGTGAGAAAAGCCAAGGGTTAAATCTAATGTATTACCCTTAACTGCCGCACGGTAACCAACACCTACTAGCTGTAGTTTCTTCTCATAACCATCGTTAACACCAACAATCATGTTGTTGATTAGCGCACGTGCAGTACCAGCTTGAGCCCAAGCATTAGCAACTTCACGAGGAGCTGTAGTGATAACGTTGTCGTTTAGTGAAACTTCAACCGCATCGTTGATTGTGCGAGTTAATTCACCGTTCTTGCCTTTAACTTTGATGTCCTGGCCGTTAATTGTAACTTCAACACCGGCAGGAACATTGATTGGAGCCTTCGCTATACGAGACATAGTTCCCCTCCGATTAAGCTACAAAGCCAATGATTTCACCACCAACGCCAGCGGTACGCGCAGCGCGGTCTGTCATCAGGCCTTTAGAAGTTGATACGATAGCGATACCTAGACCACCCATTACCTTAGGTAATTCGTCACGTCTCTTATAGATACGTAGACCAGGGCGGCTAACACGCTGGATGTTTTCGATTACAGCTTTGCCTTCGAAGTACTTAAGTTCGATAGTCAATTCTGCTTTTACGTCACCAGATACTGCGAAGTCAGTGATATAACCTTCGTCTTTAAGTACCTTAGCTACAGCTACTTTCAGCTTTGAAGTTGGCATTGAAACAGATACCTTCTTCGCAGACTGACCGTTACGGATACGTGTGAACAAATCCGCAATTGGATCTTGCAAGCTCATGTCTTACTCCCGTGATTCTATTACCAGCTAGCCTTTTTAAGGCCAGGAATTTCACCGCGCATCGCTGCTTCGCGAACTTTAATACGGCTTAAGCCGAACTTGCGAAGGTAACCATGAGGGCGGCCCGTGATGTTACAACGATTACGTTGACGTGAAGGGCTAGAATCGCGTGGTAAAGACTGTAGCTTTAACACTGCATCCCAACGCTCATCATCAGATGCATTAACATCGCTGATGATAGCTTTTAACGCAGCACGCTTTTCAGCATACTGAGTAACTAATTTAGCACGTTTTACGTCACGTGCTTTCATTGAATTCTTTGCCATAACCCTACCCTTACTTTTTGAATGGGAAGTTGAACGCTTCTAACAACGCACGGCCTTCGTCATCTGTTTTCGCAGAAGTAGTGATTGTGATATCCATACCGCGAACGCGGTCTACTTTATCATAATCGATTTCTGGGAAGATGATTTGTTCACGTACGCCCATAGAGTAGTTACCGCGACCGTCAAAAGACTTTGCGCTAACACCGCGGAAGTCACGAATACGTGGCATCGCGATAGAGACTAAACGCTCTAGGAAATCCCACATACGCTCGCCGCGTAGGGTTACTTTACAGCCAATTGGGTAACCTTCACGGATCTTAAAGCCAGCAACTGATTTGCGTGCTTTCGTCACTAGAGGCTTCTGACCAGAGATTGATTCTAGGTCTGCTACTGCGTTTTCTAGAATTTTCTTGTCAGCTAGGGCTTCGCCCACACCCATGTTAAGTGTGATCTTTTCGATCTGAGGGACTTGCATGACAGAGCTGTAACCGAACTTCTCTTGAAGCTCTTTTACCACTTTGTCTTTGTACACTTCATGCAGTTTCGCCATCGTCTACTCCAACTATTAAATAGTTTTACCGGTAGACTTGAAGAAACGGACTTTTTTACCGTCTTCAAATCTAAAACCTACACGATCCGCTTTGCCAGTTTCGGCATTGAAAATCGCTACGTTTGATACGTCGACTGACGCTTCTTTCTCAACAACACCGCCAGCTTGCTGTAGTTGTGGTACAGGCTTCTGGTGTTTCTTGATGATGTTAACGCCTTCAACAAATACTCGGCCAGTTTCAGTAACAACTGAAAGCACTTTACCGCGCTTACCTTTGTCTTTACCGGCTAGTACGATTACTTCGTCATCACGACGGATTTTTGCTGCCATGATCGACTCCTTATAGTACTTCTGGTGCTAGTGAAACGATCTTCATGAACTTTTCAGTACGAAGTTCACGAGTCACAGGGCCGAAGATACGAGTACCAATAGGCTGTAAGTTATCATTTAAGATAACAGCCGCATTGCTATCGAAACGGATTAAAGAGCCGTCTGGACGACGTACGCCTTTTTTAGTACGCACTACTACTGCGTTTTTAACATCACCTTTCTTCACTTTGCCGCGAGGAATCGCTTCTTTAACAGAAACTTTAATGATGTCGCCAACCGCTGCGTAGCGACGGTGCGAACCACCAAGGACTTTTATACACTGCACTTTGCGAGCGCCGCTGTTATCAGCAACGTCCAGCTGAGTTTGCATTTGGATCATCTTAATGACCTCCGGTGTAGTTACAACTCGCCTAGATTTCGTTCAAAATCAAGGCATTTAGGTTAAATTCCACTCAAAAAACTGTGATTATGTCTTTCAAGGGCGGGCAATTGTATCAGCAATGTCGCATCAAAGATAGTTCAATTTTTAATTAATTTAACGCGTTAACATGACGTACCGATTACAGTTTGAGGATATGGCGGCAAGCAATCGAGAATTCAACCACTTGCGCAAATATTAAACAAAGTTTACAGCGAAAATTTTATTTCGATTATTGTTTAGGCATATCGCTTAGTAGGCTGTGAACAAGAATTTCTCATCCTTTTCTCACAAACAAGCTCAAGCTTTGAGCAAACAGCTATATGGAGCGACGAGAGAATTTTAGAAATCGTCAAGTCGAGATAAATCTCGACCTACGGCTCTCTTTTACTTTTGATGTAATCACCCACATTGCTTACGGTGTCTAACCAATAACCGTTTTTAGGGTTCTGTGAGAAGTCGAGATAAATCTCGACCTACGACTCTCTTTTACTTTTGATGTAATCACCCACATTGCTTACGGTGTCTAACTAATAACCGTTTTTAGGGTCCTGTGAGAAGTCGAGATAAATCTCGACCTACGGCTCTCTTTTACTTTTGATGTAATCGCCCACATTGCTTACGGTGTCTAACCAATAACCGTTTTTAGGGTCCTGTAAGTAAGGAATAAGCTGGTCTAACATTTTGGTGTCGACGGTGTACATGCCTTTTTCGCCCACCTCATGTCCAGCAAGAATTATCCAACTGTTATTCGCCCTAAGATGCTCCAGTAGCCCTTTTAGTTCTTCAAAGCTAACACCGTCCATCCTGATTCCGGTGAGTTGCGCAAAGTCAGTATAAGTTGGGTGGTTAGCGGTTTCATCTAACCACGTGCGGCCACTGTCAAAATGCTTCGCAATCACAGGCACATAACTTTTTACTTCAGCGCCGCGACCAACAAAGGTATTACCACAAGGGTATGCAAAGCTTCTAGGTGTTACGCCCAAATGCTTTTCAATATATTTTGTGGTGCTTACTACATCCCGTTCTATGTAGGCCAAATCAACCTGTTCGAGTCCTTTGTCCTTTTCCCTTAGCCAGGCAAAGTTGCCCGTACATAAGTGTTCACTGGTGTGATTGCCTATTTCATGCCCCTGCTTCACAGCGGCTTGCCACAATGCGAGCTTTTCCTTCACCTGTGGTGGCATAACATAAAATGTGCCTTTCACCTTGTGGCGATTGAGTAGCGGCACTCCCACATCAACTTGACTTGGTCTTGCATCATCAAACGTAAGGCTTATTGCGTTACGAGCGTTATTGGGGTAACTAAAGGTTTGCTTGTTACCTGCCGCTATACTAGACGTATTCACGAGCAGAGCGCTTGCCATTAAGGCGGCCAAACTGAAGTGAGAAACTAAATTAGAAGAT
The DNA here is from genome assembly GCF_022347905.1 of Pseudoalteromonas sp. Of11M-6. NCBI lineage: Bacteria > Pseudomonadati > Pseudomonadota > Gammaproteobacteria > Alteromonadales > Pseudoalteromonadaceae > Pseudoalteromonas > Pseudoalteromonas sp. Of11M-6. The sequence continues at coordinate 10,560 of NZ_JAKRFW010000030.1, forward strand.
AACTTTGCCATTTGCTTGTCCTTATTGTTGTTTATCCTTATAACCTACATGCGGCTGTGAGTATGACAAAGTGTTAAATTTTCAACTTGTTATTTGCGACTAAGCCCAACGCAAATGGTACTAATTTAGTATTTTTAGCGATACACTAACCCCAATAATAAAAGAGAAAGACAGCGCTGTGTTGAAGTTAGAAGAATACTATCAGGACGTGATCTTGCTCGCCGAAGGCGGAATGAGCAAAGTGTACCTTGCTACCGACAAAAAATTAGGCCGCCGAGTGGCGGTAAAGGTGATATCACTAACTCAGCACACGCAATCAGATGCACTCAACGAAGCCCGCCTGTTAGCGCGTTTTAACCATCCAAATATAGTACAAATTTATGATGTATTTGAAAGCGATGGGCTAATGGCTTTGGAAATGGAATATGTGCAAGGTGCAACTTTACAGCACTACACAAAAACACACGTATTAACTACCGAGCAAAAAGTCGAGCTACTAAGCCATATTGCCGATGGCCTAGCCTCAGCTCATGGCCAGAACATTCTTCATTTAGACTTAAAACCTGGCAATATACTGGTTAATGAACAGAGCATAGCCAAAATTGCCGACTTTGGTATTTCACAATTAGAAGACAACCAAGCCTCTCGTCCACATACCAGTTACGGTAGTCTCACAGCAATGTCACCAGAGCAACTTCGTGATGAAACGCTAGACAGTCGCAGTGACTTATTCTCATTTGGGCTAATAGCTTATCAATTGTTAGCAGGACATCATCCTTATTTCGAACAAGCTGACGATGGTAGTGACAAGTCTATTGCTGAACAGATCAAGTTCCAGCCATTAAAAGCCAGTGCTAAACGTATTTTAGGTATTCCCCCTGCACTGGCACAGCTCATTGATCGCTTATTGCAATACGACAAAAACGCTCGCCCAAGTAGCGCGAATGAAGTCAGTCAGCAGCTAAAGCAAATTTTACACGCCTTTAGCTACGATAACAGCGAAGCGACAGTGTCACTTGAACAAATAGAGCTACGAGATAGAGCCAGAGAGAAAGCCAAAGCACGTAAAAAGCAACTAGGTATTGCAGCACTTTTCACCTTTTTAGTGTGCTTAGCCGTTGGTGGGTATTGGTATTGGCAGGAAACCAAACCCAAGATCTATATTGCAGCGCTACCGATAAAATTCACTAACTCTTTTCAACTACTTGAAGCGCATCAACAAAACATCGAGTTAGCAATTAACGACGCACTTAAACAACATTTTTTAAGTAATAATGATTACGTCTTCATTTCAGACAGTGAAGTAGATCAAACACAAAAATTTATTGGTGTTGACGCACCATTAAAGGCATTGGGGCGAGCGTTAAATAGTAATGAGCTCATTACGATAAAACTAGACTGTAATATTCAAAGCTGTGACATCGTTATCGACTTAGTTGATGCGTCTAATGGAGCCTTAATTAATAGTGCGCGAACGATGACGTCGAGTGAAAACTACAGCCATGTTTTTGCTATTACAGCCTCGGCCCTCACTTCATTAACCGGAGGCTCAACTGATTTAGCCACTGGCAATAAAACATTACTGAATAACTACGCCACACTGCATGATGCTAGCTTAGTAAAAGGGGCTGACCGCGTTGCGATATTAAAAGAGTTAACAACGCTGATTGATACTGCGCCGGACTTCCTGCCGCTGTATTCACTTTACTCTGAACTCGCAATTCAGTTGTATACAGATAGTTCAAATGATCAAGTACTTCTAAACTGGGAGCAAGTATTACAGCAAGCCCCCAAGAGATTAAAGGCAAGTACAATTATTCAAACTTCCTATCTCGAGTTTTATGCGTTTGTAAAAGACAAGAGCCGTGCCAAAGGAACCTTTTTAGCCATTCAGAATTCAGTCAAGGACGAGTATCAAAAGCATGCACTTATCAGCATCTACTATAATTTAATAAACGATTACGCTTCGGCCCTTCATCACATTGAGCTTGCCTATGAACTTAGGCCGACCTTAAAAGTCATCCGCAATGCAGCCTTGCTCAACATGAAGCTTGGCCAGTATGAAGAAGCCTTACCTTACTTACGAGCAGCCAGCCACTACGGCCCTGACAACCTGAAAACACTAAAGGCCATTGCCGATATCTCTCTTCTACTTGGTAAGCTCCATGACGCAGAGAAATCTTATCAAGCTCTAGTTAATCGCTCATATACAAGTACGGCTACCTTTAATAATTATGCCATTGTATTGATGCTCTTAGGTGATTTAGAACGGGCACTAGAGTTTGCTGAACGAGCGACTCAGTTGGCGCCCAGCAATGTAGAAATCTTACTTAACTATGCAGACATTTACTCCCTAATGGGCGAGAAGGCGAAAGCCAGTGAAGTGTATCAGCAAATTTTAGCCAGTGCTCCAGCAAGCCAAGTTGAAGTCGTACGCATTCAAGCTTTGGCACACCTAGGTCGGAACCAAGAGGCATTAATAGCAATTGATGAATATTTGGCAGAGTACCCCGATTCAGCCGAGGCTTTTTACGTAAAATCGTTAATTCAAACACTGATAGAAGAAAAGTATTCCGCGATGGCTTCACTGAAAAAAAGCATTGATTTAGGCTGGAGCCCGTCTTTTTATCGCCTGTCATGGTTCAAGACACTATGTCACTCGCCATCACTTGAATTAAGAATTGGCACAGAACACTTTACCTATCTGTGCCAAGTGCAAATTACGAATTAGACTGGAGCATCTGGCTCGTCAATTATCACCCTTGGATCTTGAGAGAAATAACGCACAGCACCATTTGCGGAATTGTATTGAGCAACAAGTCTGAACTCAATATTCGAGTTGTTATTCTCTACGAGTGTAACAACCCTCGCATCAGGGTCAGCTGAAAGCGCTTTGATATCATCTTCACTTAGCGTATTCGCAACATTCAATGCTTCAATCTTTACCTCAACCGTTAACTCATCTTTTAATGTGCTTGTAAGGTTATAATTGAAATTGTCTTGCGCTTCGGTAAAAAAAGTACCGTTTTCAGCAAAGCTCCAGCCGGCTTCATCAGTAACGAGCTTATAAGTTAGAACAGCGCTTTCACCCTGAGCTAATTTAAGTTCAACTGGTTTATCGTCATTTGAAAATATCCAGTTACCCTCAGCTTTTGGCGTCACCGTGTATTCGAGTAAAGTAGGTGTACTCATTCTTTTATCCTTCGTTTGTTTATAGAGCTATTCGCATCTATCTAAGCACATGAATAGCAGTAATTCTATTACAGCTGGTTACAACTTATAGGCATAAGTCATCATAAGCTCACTATAACTGCATATAGATAATTAACTCGCGATAAATATAGAACAAGGGCTACCATCGGCAAGCCCTTGTTAAGCTGAAATTGATTTAAAACAAACAGATGAGCTGTTTATTGAAGCGTCATAAAGATCTATCCACCAAACAAACCTTTAAGTTTGTCTTTTACCTTATCCTTAACCTTGTCTTTGGCTTTGTCTTTTGCCGCTTCTTTTAGGTCTAAGCTAGTTTCAACTTTGTGGAATGGACCTTTGATCCGCACCGGAATTTTAAAGCCGGTACTGTCATCGCTGCTGGCTTGCCCTTCAATGGTATCAACAATTCCAGTCACCACACGATAATCAACTAAAGTTTGTGGTAAATCAACGGTGCCCTTGCCTGTCACTCGTAGTAACGGGCTTGCCAACGAGAAGTCATCGTTTTGACCTACGCCTTTGGTAAAGACAAAGGTGCCAGTCATGGCTGAGAAGTCGGTTTTTTGATCTGGGTCGAAATTAGCATTGAGTCCTTGCGATACCGAAGAGAAGTCACCTTTGAGCATCTCTTTGCCCTTACGGATCATCTCAGCAAGGTTTGCGCCTTTTACGCCACCATCTTTGAACTCAAAACCTAATTTACCACCTAGGGCATTCACAAATTGCTTTTGACTGATACCTTGTGTGTTTAACGTCCAATTAAGACTACCTTTGCCCAATACTTTGTCAAAGCCAATGGCATCGGTCAGTAGTGGCTCGGCATTAATTGCCGTTAACGCAAAGTCAGTACTGATGGCATAAGGTTTTGCTGCTGCATTTACAACAACCTTACCTTTACCCTGACCTTCATAGGCTTGGAATTTATCTAGGCTCAGTGTCGCCTTACCTGAGTTAAGTACTAAGCTGATTTGGTTTTCGCCAAGCTTAATTTCTCTCGCACGTAGCCCTGTTGAGGTGATCTTCACATTCGCATTGAGGCTATTAAGTACTGACAAATCAATTGCAGTGTCATCCCACACGATAGGCTGTGCTGGTGCGCCTTCGAGCTCAGGTTGCGTTTGTGGCTTTTCCACAGGTTCTGGCAAATAAGGATTAAGATCTAACATGCCAAGGTCAACGCTCGCGGTAATATCAGGCTTACCAGAGAGAGTGACTTTACTTTGACCCTTTATTACCAATTCGTCCAAGGTCGCTTCTAAGGCATTGAGAGTAAAAACTTGCCCTTGCGTCGTCATTTTAGCGTTTAGGCCAAAGTCATTGAACGCATTTTCTTTGGCTTTTAGATCAACGCCCTGCCACTTAGCTAGCGCTTTTACCGAGTCGCCAGACAAGGCTAATTGACCGCGAATGGTTTTACCTTGCTCTGCAATTTCACCTTTATAGTCAAGGTTGAACAGCGCTGATTTTACTTGTTGTTCAACATTAAAGGTTTCACCTTCGATCGCCTTTGCTGGATTATCGAGTGTAGTAACTAGGTTAAAAGTTTGACCTTGAAAAGTCAGCTTACCGTCGACTTCTAATGGTTGGTACAGTGACGATAACATCACGCTAATGTCTAAATCAGTTACCTGATATTCAGCGCCTGTCACACCGTCAAGATAAGTCACCGAGCCACCATAAATCGCCACTTCGCCAAGGCTAACATCTAAGCCTTCTGGTAACTGCATATTACCTTTTGAGCTGGTTTGCGCCGTGGGCGTGTTTTCTGCACTGGTGGGTAGCAACTGCCAGTTAGCATTACCTTGTTTGTCGGTTTCTAGAATAATTTTAGGATTATTGATCACAAAGCGCTCAAGCTTAGCTTCGCCTGACAGCGCACTTAACCACGGAATATGTACGGCAAGTTGCTCCATGGCGAACATATCTGGGCGACTGCCCGTTGCCATGTTGGCAAATCGCACTTGGTTTAGCTCAATGTGCAGCGTTGGGAAAATACCGATGTCAGAGTCGCCATCGATCGACAGTTTTCTACCTGTCACTGACTCAACCTGTAACGTGACTTGGTCAATAATTGCCTGTTTGGGGATTAAAAACGGGGCTGCGATAACAAGAATAATAATAAGCGCGACAATGGCGCCTACGATTTTAACTAGCCGGTTCATTGCTTTTCCTTCGTAAGGCTTGGTTCTCTTTATGATAACGGCTGTAGTCGAATATACCATGAATAAAGGCAAATAATTTGTACTGAGCGATTGCAACCTTTTGACTAATCGGTATGATCCTCGCCCTTGCCAGTTTTTAGCATCATTAGCTATATTTTACTGGTTGGTTTATTAATCAAACTTGGAGTATCTAACCCGCATGAAGAAACTGCTCATATCACCGTCAAACATGGCCTTGGGCGAACAAGAAAGTCAGATTTATCAAAATATCCTCAAACAGGCCACGGAGATCAGCCTTAATCTGATGGCGGTTAAAGTGGAAAATCACCCTGAAGATTTTCTTGGTTGGTGTTATGAACTGCTTGATGTGGCGAAAAATCGTATCAATTTTGATTTACTGGATGACCATCAATTACCTACAGTGAAAAAGCTACAAGATCTGCTCATCGCAGCGATTAGCTTTTTACAACTCAAAACGTTACGCATTGCGCCTTGGCCTATGGTGGCTGCATTTATTACCAGTCACAAAGAAGTGATTGCACTAGATGAGCAATTAAAACTGATTGAATATCTTAAATCAATGCGCAGCACTCCACTTAAAGATATGATTAAAGAAGATCGCCTCGCCTTTAGCGGTAAGCATGCTGCAAATTTAGATACCAGCGTGTATCAGTTTGACGTGGAGTGGTTTGCCTCCACCAAAAGTGCAAAAGGCTTTCACCAGTTATTAGACGACCTACCGGGTGCTTTTGATGAAGCGCTAGCCACAATCCCGGCAGAAGGTGACGTGACGCTCGAGCATTATCAGTCATTTATGGTGGGGTATTTAAGCGCTTTTGCTGGCAACGAGGAAAAGCCAACGCTTGCACCAGCTACTCGCCTATTAGCAATGCGTCGCCCTGATGTGTTCACTCCAATAACCTCGAGCAAGCTTGACGCTTTGTGCCAAGCGCTTGGTGTTGCTAAACTTAACAATCGCGATTTTGAGCGTTACTGGACCGATGTCGTCAGCACCATTAAAGCAATGCCATGGTATACGATGGCCGCTCCTGTGGATGAATTTGAAACGCAACTTGCTGAAATTAAAGCGCTGCTACCATGCCTGTTTTATTACGCGGATAAAGACACCGCCACTAACTCCAATTACTTTAAGCTACTGCATAAGCCTAAGCGCAGCGGCAGCAGTGGTGGCAAAAAAACAGTACGCCGCGGTAAAGAGTCAGCTGAAGTGTTAGTCGACCGCGCACTCGCGGATGAGTCTATTCCAGAACATATTCGCGCCAAACGTGACTCGATAGTCGCTGAAGTGGAAAAAGGCCGCAGTGTTGATGAAACCATCAGCCTAATGCGCACCATCTTTGGATAACTAACCTAAACTTCAATAACGGCTAGCGCAATCCATAGCTTGCATTAATATCGTGCAAGCTATGGTACTTTGCACCAGCCATGTGCAACATTTATGCAAATCACTCTGTCCTACTTTCGAAACTCAGAAGTTAAATTCCAATATTTTTAATAACATAGAATAAATTCTCCGCTATTTCCTGACATTGGCCTCCCCCTTGCACTTACTCTTTGCAGAAAATGCAATGACAACAACCGAATAATAACTCTGCGTTCAATGGGGAAAACAGAATGAAAAACAAACCTTTGCTTATGCTACTAGGCGGCCTGACTGCGTGCTTTTGTGTCTCTGCTCAGGCGGAAGTGACCGCGAATATTGCGGCAAGCTCAAATTATTACTGGCGTGGTATCACCCAGACTGATGACGGCGCAGCGGTGTCTGGCGGCTTGGATTATAGCAATGAGTCTGGGTTTTATGCGGGCACTTGGGTCTCTAACATCGACTTTGGCGACTCCGCCAGTTACGAAATGGATCTGTACGCGGGTTACGCTGGCGAAATCAAGGGCATGAGTTTTGATTTCGGTTATATCCACTACGCCTATCCCGATGCCAGTGGAGATATTGATTTTGGCGAGATTTACGCCGCGCTTGGCTGGCAATACTTTACTTTTAAACTCAGCCACTTAGCTACAGCGCAAAGCGACTCAACCACAGAAGAAGACATGCTATATGCCGAAGTGTCGGCCAGCTTCCCCATTTTTAAAGACAGTGAATTAACTCTACATATTGGTCGCTCCAGCGGAGATACAGTGCTTGAGTGGACAGGAGAAGACGACGCTTATATGGATTACGGGGTGAGTTTATCTACGCAAGGTTTTACCTTCGGATTAGTAAAAACCGACCTAGACAGTAGTGACGATATTAAAGCATACGTAAGTTATGGATTAGATTTTAATCTGTGATGACCAAAGGTGAGCGGTCCTGTGACAGCCGCATCACCTTATTTTTTACTTGCTGCAACACGTAGGGCCGAAAGGCCCTTTTTTTAATTCTTCAACATTCTGAGTTTGGAACATTAAAAACGTACTGTAATTCATTGCGAGAATTGTAAAAATGAATTGTGCAACCTGTTACCTTACTGCTGTCTCCAGACTCTAGCGGAATTCCACCTGGATTACCAAACCGAGTCGCCGAACCATCCTTAAGTTTCAACTGTCCGAACTGACTTAATTTTTCTAGCTGGTATAAAACACACTCATTAGTAATTTCTTGCGGCCCATGAAGTGCTTGCAATAGCGTCGTAATTCTTTTCCCCCCAGCAACTCGCGAATGAGCTTTATTCAACTTAATACCCAGTAAAGGTACATTTTCAGCATCCCAACCGATATGATCTATGCTCAACGCTAGCACATCACGAAATGAGCTAGACTCTTCATTTTCATAAAACGTCTTAGCATAAACTAGCGGTTGCTCATGTTCAGGTATACTGACTGACACACTCGCTCCAAAATGAGATAGACTCACGGAACCTCCAGTGAAACGCGCGCCTTGATAAATTCTCTTATTAACATCAATACCGTCACCCATCCCAACTGTAATCTCAGCCAACGCAAGCTCCTCCAGTGCCATCATTTTTGAGGGGTCGAGCAAAGTTGCTAGCGCAGAATTTGATGGGCACGATTGTTCTGGCTGCTGAGCCTGACTACGCACGTTTGACAAACCATAACGACTCACATTCTGACTTGAGGTAGTTGCTAGTACGTGCTTCATCTCTTCATAAAAACTGGCCGCCTCTGCAAAGACCTTTTTTTGTACTTCCGTTAACGAAAAGGCAGTCACTTTGACATCATAGGGTAAAAAATCTTCATGCGTAACCCAAAAACCGTAAGTCGTTCCACTTGAAGGGTGTACAAGAAAAACCTGTTTTTTTGCAGAAGTACACTGCATGTTTTCAGGGGTCATAGGCGCGCTAGGTTTTAATGGATAGCAGCTTTTTTGTGGTGCATAAGTTTTAGCCATTTGCTGAGCTTTACTTTCAGATGTACATAAGCTGCAAAACTGGCCTCGATAATCAGACGCACTCGAATTCGCAAATACAGGTCTGGTGGCCAATATGCACATCAAGAATAGCACCGCTGAGATTATACATTTCATTTATTTAACTCCTTTTTAGAAATGAAAGTACAAAATAATCAAAAGAAGAGACAATATACAAGTAGTTTGAGATAAGTATTAAAGTTCAAAAGTCGTGCTCTCAGCTACTGCGAAGCTATCTATGTTTACTAGGAAAAACTTCGCTATTCATTTGTTCTAATTGATAAATTTTTAACAAACTACGATACCTGGGGTTTGAATGCAACTGATATTATAACTGGCTCAAATTTATTGCCGTGGTTTGCCCCAAATAACTTCAGGGCAAACTAATCGGTTATGGTACGCTATGCCCGGTGGACGCCGTCCAAATGCGATACCACTGCTCGCGACTCATGCTAAGTGACTGTGAAGCAAACGCGCTGGCAACTCGAGTGATATTTCCCGTTCCAAGCACAGTGGCAGGTTTCGATGGATGCATGGCAAGCCATGCGTAGATCACTTGATCAATTTCAGTGCTACCAATCTCTTCACCCACTTGCTGTAGCACCGCACGCAGTCGTTCGGCTTTTTCATCTTCGCTGGAGAATATTCTCCCCCCTGCCAGCGGCGACCACAGCATAGGATTCATGCCTAGTTGTTGGCACTGATCAAGCGTGCCATCGTCAAGCGCTTTCATCTCATAAGGTGAAAACTCAATTTGGTTAGTCACTAAAGCGAAATCGAGTCTCGATTGCAATAAGGCAAGCTGGCTCGATGTAAAGTTCGAGACCCCAAAATGCAGCACATCGCCGTTTTGTTTGAGGGTATTAAACGCATCGGCAACTTCATCAGCATCCATCAGATAATCCGGGCGATGGATCAACAACACATCTAACCTATCCGTGCCGAAATGCTTTAGTGACTGCTGCGCTTGGGCAATGATATGCGCCTTACTCGAATCATAGTGGTTCGCCTTTCCCGCTAGTCCCAAGCTTGGAAATGCGGGCTTAATGCCACATTTAGTGATGATCCGAATGTGCTCTCGAATGCTAGGCTCAAGCGCTAAGGCTTTGCCAAACTCCGCCTCACACTGATACTCACCGTAAATATCAGCATGATCAGTATCGCGTATTCCAAGCTCAATCGCTTGCTTTAAAAAGCGTAAATTTTCTTGCGGCGTAATTTGCCAATCTAATAGCCGCCAAAACCCCAATACTAATGGGTCAAGTACGCGGGTGTTTGAGTTCATAACGTAATTCCTACTGTTGCAGCCACTTGCTTGGCTTTTTCGACAGCACTTTCAGCCGAATCTGAGCGCGCTAACGCCACACCCATTCTACGCTTGCCACTCACCTCGGGTTTACCAAACAAACGAATATCCGTTAGTGGCTCTGCAAGCGCTTGTGCAAGATTGTTGAACTGTAGCTGTGTTGATTCCCCTTCGACAAGGATCACGCTAGATGCCGATGGCCCATTAAAGTGAATGGTGGGGATAGGCAAACCTAAAATTGCCCGAGCATGCAGCGCAAACTCACTTAAGTCTTGCGAGATAAGCGTGACCATGCCGGTATCATGTGGCCTTGGTGAGACTTCGCTGAAGTAAACTTCATCATCCTTAATAAAGAGCTCAACGCCAAACAGACCCCGACCGCCCAGTGCTGCCGTGACTTTTTCAGCCATCGCTTTACTGCGCTCTAGCGCGAGTACTGACATCTGCTGCGGCTGCCAACTTTGCTGATAATCACCATCTTGTTGCACATGTCCAATTGGCTCACAAAAACTCGTGCCATCAATGTGGCGTACCGTCAAAAGCGTAATTTCGTAATCAAAATCAACAAAACCTTCCACAATCACTCTGCCCTGACCTGCACGCCCCCCCTCTTGAGCGTAGTGCCAAGCCGCTTCGATATCCGCGACACTTTTAATCACACTTTGCCCTTTACCTGACGAGCTCATGATAGGCTTAACCACACAAGGTATGCCGATATGCGCGACAGCTGCATTAAAGTCTGCCAGGGTGTCAACAAATTGATAGGGGGAAGTAGCAAGCCCAAGCGTTTCAGCGGCAAGACGGCGGATCCCTTCTCGGTTCATGGTCAGTTGAGTCGCTTTGGCGGTTGGCACAACCGTGTAACCTTCAGCCTCTAATTCCACCAGCTTATCCGTCGCAATGGCTTCGATTTCCGGCACGATATAATCAGGTTGCTCTTGTTCAATAATCGCTTTGAGCTTTTCACCATCCAACATAGACAAGGTATAGCTGCGATCTGCCACTTGCATCGCTGGCGCATTGTCGTAGCGATCTAAGACAATCACTTCTGCACCTAAGCGCTTAAATTCGATAACGACTTCTTTTCCTAATTCGCCACCACCGCAGAGTAATACTTTGCAAGCAGTTACCGAAAAGGGCGTGCCCAGAGGTTTGATTTTCATGATGATTCCTTGGTTGGTTTGATACCCCATGGTAGCGACTTTTTGTCATATGCAAAAGCTGAGAAGACGGCAATTCAACTCGAAATCACAAAATACACATTTCAAACACATTCTTTACATATCGTACACAAAGAGCATTTTTATATTTAAAGGATTACTTCAATGACTGCCCAGTCTCCTATTGATTACAGCACTCAACCGCAGATCTTATTAACGCGCGCACTCAACCAATACGCCAATAAAATCGCACTGGTATTTAACGGTACGCAAGTCACCTATCAAGCACTTGAAGAGCAGGTAACACGGGTCGCCACGAATATTCAGCAACAGGTGAGTCTGAGCCAATCTCAATCGCCTTATGTGGCACTATATCTCGAGCGTGGCATTGATATGGTCGTGGGGATCTTAGCGGCAATAAAATCAGGACTGGGTTATATCCCTATTTCCACGGAGGCACCCAAAGCTCGCTGCGAGTTTATTCTTGAAGATAGCCAACCAGCGCTTATCGTCACCCATGGACATTATCAAGCACTGCCACAATTTGGCCACACACCTCAAGTGCTGATCGACTCTCCTGCAACGCAAGCCTTTGTTACTCCTGATTATAAAATGAGTGATATTGCTTATGTGATCTACACCTCGGGCACCACTGGCACGCCAAAAGGCGTAGAAGTACCTTACCAAAACTTACTTTATTTAGCCGAATCACAAATTAACCGTTTTGAGCTAGACCGATTAGACCGCGTTATGATGTTTGCTTCTTATATTTTCGATGCTAGCGTGTTTGAGCTGCTCGTGCATATCATGTTGGGTCAAACTGTATTTGTAACGACAGAAACCGAGCGACGAGATGCCAAAGCGCTGAGCCAATTGATCTCAAAAAATGCGATTCAATTTGGCGCTATCCCTCCTGCATTGCTGGCTTTGATGGATCCCCGAGATTTGCGCTCGATGCGCAAATTAATCGTTGCAGGAGAAACCCCAAATCTAGAAATGCTATCTCGACTTTCAGAAGTCACGCGAGTGTTTAACGGTTATGGTCCTACCGAATATACCGTGTGCACCTGCGCCAATGAATATACCAATGCCGACTCCGAATTTAATATTGGTCAACCCTTTGTGAATACCAGACTTTATGTGCTAGATGAGCAATTGCAACAAGTAGCCAATGGTGCTATCGGTGAGCTTTATATTAGTGGTGCAGGTTTGGCAAAAGGATACTTAAACCGTCCTGAACTCACAAAGTCTCGATTTATCGCAAACCCCTATTATCAAGCAGAAGTAGACCCTGCGCACTTCGCTAGACTTTATAAAACTGGCGACTTAGTTAATTTTGACGGTGATAATTATCATTTTGTTGGTCGTAATGACAGCCAAATTAAGCTACGCGGATTTCGTATTGAGTTAGGTGAAATAGAAAAAGTTGTTGCCCAACATGAGGCGGTAAAACTTGCAAGCTGCCAAGTAGTACAACGAGGTAATGCTAAGTTCTTGGTGGCATTTATCGTTCCCCACAGTAAACCCACAGCAGACCTTGGACAACACATCAGCCAGTTAGCAGAAAAGTTACTGCCAGACTACATGCTGCCAGATCACTATCAATGTTTAGACGCATTACCCATGACCGAAAACGGGAAGGTAGATAGCCGCGCGCTCGCTAATTACGAATTAAGTAGCCAACAAGACCAACCGCAAGATCAGCTGAGCCAAGAACAACAAGATTTTTTAACACAGTTTCAAGGTTTCTGTTTGCCAGGCCTTGGCTGGCAACAAGATTTTTTCCAACAAGGTGGTGACTCCATTTCTGCAATCAACCTTAGCAACCAGTTATTTCAGCAGCTCGGCTTAAGCGTGCCAACACACCTAATCTATCGCTATCGTAGTGCTGGACAAGTATGGCAGGCAATGCAAACTCAACACTTTGAAACCATTGCGATTCCAAAGCGCGGTGCTGATTTTGAGGAAGTCGCCCCGCTATCACTGCAACAACGCGCGATTTGGTTTTTAGCCAAAGCCGATCCAAGCGATAAAGCCTATCATGCAAAGTGTACAATCACCTTCAGTGGCGATTTAAATGTACCTGCACTACAAGGTGCATTACAAGATATCGTTGATAACCATGCGATTTTCCGTACTAGCTACGACTTACATGAGCCGCTGCAGTATATTGCAAAGCACTACCAGCAAGATGTGCCTTACTTTGACTTTAGTGAGTATCAAGAAGCACAAGCATTAGCTGAGGTCGATAAACTCGTTAATGGTCATATGAATGATATTTTTGCGATTGACCAATTACCGCTGGCACGCTGGGCAATTGTAAAAATTAGCGAATCTAAACATGTACTTATTCATATTGAACATCACTTAGTACATGATGGTTGGTCTTCTAACATCTTCCTTGATCACCTATTTAGTTGTTATAAACAGCGCTTGAATGGAGCAAGCCATGGTACTTTGCCTGAGATCACACAATACGCCGATTACGCAGCCTATCAGCATCAATGGTTGGGAACAGAGCAAGCCGAGTTGCAACGTCAATTTTGGAAGGCACAACTTCAAGACGCACCGAGCCGTATTAACTTGCCTGTTTCTCGTCTCGGCGAAACCGCAACCGAACGTGGTCGCGCACACCGAGTTAAACTGCCTCGTTCACTATGGAACAATTTAAAAGCCTACAGCCAAACGCATCAGATCACGCCATTCGCCGTTGCCCTTGCGGCATTAAATATTGTCCTTTCGCGCTTTAGTGGCGATCAGGATATTTGTATTGGTTCTGGCGTTGCAAACCGAGGCTACACCAATGTGGATGATACCATTGGTATGCTCGTCAGCACCGTAGTGGCGCGAGTACAGCAAACACCAGAAATGTCTGTTGAACAACTGGTACAGCATTGTTTTGAAGTCAGTAACGACATGCTGGCCAATCAAACCCTACCATTTACTGAAGTCGTCGCGGACGTAAACCCTGAGCGTATCAAAGGTGTTAACCCGTTATTCCAGATCTGTTTTAGCTTCCATGATTCACCACTCCCAGAGCTCACGCTTCCAGGGTTAGATGATATTGAGTATTTCGAGGCGATCAGCAGTCAAGCGGCTAAGTTTGAGATTAATATCGTGGTGCTTACCCGTATGGGGCAAGATCAGGATGATTCGGTCACTATGTTATGGGAGTTTGACTTGAATCGCTACGATCCTTGGTTTATCGATGCCTTGAGTGACAACTTCAGTCATATTCTCGCTCAACTTATCAGTGTAGATGGGCAATTACCACTTGAGCAGTTAAGTTTACAAAACCTTGCTGAGCGCGATGTTCAAGCGGCACAGCACCAAAGCCAAGACTTGCTGTCACTATTTACGCATCACGCGCAGTCTCGCAACCAGCAAACTGCACTTATCACCAGTCAAATGGAGTTAAGCTACCAGGAGCTAAGTACTCGATCAGACAGTCTGGCTGCACATATTCTTAAGCAGTATGGCACGCTTGAGTATATCGGCCTATACCTGCAGCCCGGCATTGACACAGTGGTTGCAATGCTCGCCATCATGAAAGCTGGCGCCGCTTATGTGCCGCTATCGCCAAGAGCGCCAGCTGCCCGCAATGCTTTTATTATTGACGATGCTCAGCTCAAGTTAGTATTAACTAACACCATAAGTCAGCAAAGCTTGAGCGAAAATGAGCAATCAAATTGGCCACTGTTAAACTTGGATAATACATTCGCGCCTTGCGATATTGCACTTTGCCGACCGTCGCCTGATTCTGCAGCCTACATAATTTACACCTCAGGTACGACGGGCCAACCTAAAGGCGTTATTCAAAGCCATAAAAATGTTGCGCGTTTGCTATCTGCCAGTCAACCGCTTTACCACTTTAATAGCGAAGATACTTGGGTGCTTTATCACGATACGATTTTTGACTTTAGTGTTTGGGAAATATGGGGAGCACTGTGTCATGGCGGTCGGTTGTTTATTCCAAGCTACGAACAAGCAAGAGACAGTTTTGGTTTTGTAAAGCAGTGTGAGCAATTTGCTGTCACCGTCCTTAACCAAACTCCAAGTGCATTCTATAATTTTAGTGATATTGCCATTTCTGCGGGCGCGTCACTTGATAGCCTTCGCACTGTGATCTTTGGTGGTGAGCAGCTCAACTACGATAAACTAGCTCCTTGGTGGCAACGTTTTGGTAAACGTATTCAATTGGTCAATATGTACGGTATTACTGAAACCACAGTACATGTCACGTACCAACCTTTGCACCCTAACATGAATACCCAGATTGCTGACATTGGTGTGCCGCTCAATGATATGCAGGCTTGGGTGCTGGATAGTCAGTTACGTCCAGTACCTGTGGGCTGTCCTGGAGAGCTGTTTATCTCTGGTGCAGGTTTGGCGATTGGTTATTTGAATCAGCCAGAACTGAGCGCTACTCGCTTTTTCGAGCTAACGCTAAATGGCAAACTCACCCGCGTTTACAAAACCGGTGATAACGCCAGACTATTGCCAAACGGTCATTTAGAATATCTAGGTCGTTTGGATAACCAAGTGAAGATCAGGGGGCATCGTATCGAGCTTGGTGAAGTCGAATCCCAATTGCTCAGCTGTAGCGGTGTTAAAGAGGCAGCAGTGATCACCTATACACGCCAAAATCAAACGGCGCTAAGTGGCTATGCTGTGATGGAAAGCCATGCTTATTTTGACGCCGAGCTGTTACTTAATTATCTACGAACGCAGCTGCCAGCATATATGATACCGGATAGCATCACCCAACTCACGGCGATGCCACTAACCGTTAACGGTAAGCTAGATAGCAAAGCACTACCACTGCCGCAGGTGTTATCATCAAACCAATACGCAGCTCCGCGCACTGCGCTTGAACAGACGCTTTGCCAAATTTGGCAAACCACATTAGAACTGGAACAAGTCGGTATCCATGATAACTTCTATCGCCTAGGTGGTAACTCCATCTTAGCGGTGCAGCTCGTACGCAATGCCCATAAATGGCATCAGATTGCGATCCCGTTATCAGCGATTATTGCCAATCCATCAGTCGCGGCTCTGGCTCAACACCTAAACACCATAGAGTTGAGTGATATCACCCAATCTCAGGAGGCACCTGCCACCACCTCTTCACAGGTGATGGAGCTATAGTCATGGAGTTAACATCTTTACTGAACGACCTTCACGCGCAGCAGTTGCGCGTGTGGGTGTCTGAGCAAAATACCTTGGCACTGGGATATGAGGGTAACGTAGCGCCAACTTTGCTCACAGCACTCAAAGCGCATAAAGCTGAACTATTGGCGCTACTAAGCGCCCACCAGATCTGCTCCGAAGCCGCCTTTTTAAGTTGGCCATTATTAAAACCAGTGCCGCTTTCCAATGCCCAGGCAAGGTTGCTGTATGTAGACAAACGTGCACCAAAGTCCTGTGCTTATCATATTCCAATGCTGGTTGAGCTGAATGATCCAGCGCAGCAACAAGACATAATCTCGGCACTAGCACAGCTGCTTGTCCATCACCCGATCCTAACGAGTGTAATTGAAACCGATGCTGAGCATTTTAACTGCCGAGCAACCTTACAACCTCTAGCGGTCGAGTATCACCGTGCAACCACTTTGGCTCATGTACAAACACTGGTAAAAGAGCACATCCACACGCCGTTTGACCTCCATACTCAAGCTCCCTTTAGAGTCTGTATTATTGAGCTTGAGCAAAGGCGTTTTATGCTTTTCCTTTGGCATCATATCGTCTTTGATGCTTGGTCAATGCGAGTCATGTTGCGCGACTTAGTTAGCTTGCTACGAGGAGAAAGCATTAAGCCATTAAGCTATTTTGACTTTGCCAAGTGGCAACAAAGGCAAGAACAAAGCGCTGCACACAGTTATTGGCACACGCAACTTGCAGGCGCTCATGCCACACAAATTGCACCGCTGTTCGCTACACAAACACACGAAACCGAATCGCTCACGCACTATTTTGCACTTTCACCACAGCAAAGTCAGGCATTGCGTGCCCTAGCAAAGTCATTAAATACCACAGTGTACAGCGTGTTGCTTGCCCATTACTGTTATATTTTGGCACTTCATAGCGGTGAAACAGACATCGTGATTGGTGCGCCATCGGATAATCGAGATCACCCGCAAACGCAAGAAATGATTGGCTTTTTTGTCAATACCTTAGTGCTTAGAGTGAAGATCGATTATCGCCAAAGCTTTGCTAGCCTCGTGAAGCAAGTTCATGAGACTGTTCGCGCCGCAAAACAATACCAAAGTTACCCTTATGATCAACAAGTTGCCTGTTTGAGTGAGGGCAAACACTCACCTCAGCCAAGCCTGATGTTTAGTGTACAGAGATTTGCCAGCGAGCTTATGGACGAGTTTGCGTTACCATTTTCAGCGGTTGATGCTTTTACTAACGAGTCTTTATATAACCCGATTAAATGTGATTTCCGTCTGGCATTTGATGATAGCAATACAAATCTGCAAGGACAGATAAGTCTTGATCCCAATAAGTTTGATGATGCATTTGCACAGCAATTTGCCCACACCTATCAGCAATTATTGGTACAGCAGTTAGAGCACAGCGACGTCGCTCTTGAGCAATTATCAACTTCTCACCCAAGCACAAAGCCATCAGCAACCACAGTTAAGCAAACTTCAACCCTATCGCTATATCAACAATTTTTAGCCTGCGCCTCAGCAGCTCCAGATGCACCAGCGTTACAAATCAACGATGAGGTTATTACTTACCAAACACTCGCTGCGCGTGTTCAGCACCTGACTGTGCAACTCCAAGCACAGTTAACCCACGAGCAAAACCCTGTTATCGCGCTGATATTTGAGCGCAGTCCAGAGATGATAGTCGCCATATTAGCAACGCTTGGAGCCGGTGCTGGATATTTACCCCTCAATCCAGAGCAAGGCCAAACACGTAGTGAGTTTATGTTGCAAGACAGTGGTGCCAACCTGCTACTTTGTCATCAAGCAACCTTGAATACAGCCATGTGTTTTAGCGCAATCACAGAGGTGCAAAACATTGACGAGTTAGCGCAACAACCAGCTCCTGTTTTCGATATAGATCAAGCGAACTCAACGTGTCATTCATCACTTGCATATATTATTTATACTTCTGGAAGCACCGGTAAACCAAAAGGCGTCATGGTAGAGCAGCGGCAAGTTCAGGCTTTGGTTCAAAGCGCAACTGCGGCTTACGACTTTAACTCCAGCGAAAAAACACTGAGTCTGGCTCCGTACTTTTTCGACGCGTCCGTAGAGCCACTCTTTTTAACGCTGCTCAACGGTGCTTGCTGGGTGATCATGAATGAGGCAAGTGCAAACTCGCCAGCTATGATAAGCGAAACTATCGTTAGCCAAAGGATCAGTCACTTAGTCACAGTTCCTGCATTTTTAAGTGCCATCGGTACGCCGCCCCAGCATCATGCACTACAGCGTGTGATCACCGGTGGCGAGCCTTGTGACCGTAATCTCATGGAGGCATGGACGCCTCTTCTTCATATTGAATATGGTCCGACCGAAACCACGGTAACCGCAACAGCAAACCACCAGCCGCTACAATCACGCTATTTCAATAATATTGGTGTACCACTGCCTCATGTTGATATTCAGATTGTTGATGCCAACCTCAAAGCGCTGCCACCCTTTTGTCAAGGAGAGATCCTTATTGGTGGCGCGAGTGTCGCTCGAGGCTATGTTAACCTTGCAGAGCAGACGGCGTCGCGCTTTATTAACTGGCACGGAACACGTATGTATCGCACGGGCGATCAAGCGCGGTATCTGGCAAACGGCGAGATCCAATTTTTAGGACGTGCCGATGAGCAGGTAAAAATTCGTGGCTATCGCATCGAGCTACAAGAAATAGAGCACCTACTTAACCTGCATTCGCAAATCAACCAAGCTTGCGTCAAAGTACAGCAAAACAACCATCTCATTGCTTATTTCACTGGCGACCAAACCCTCTCTCACACCGAGATTGTGAAGTGGCTACAACCACAATTGCCAGATTATATGCTGCCAAGTGCCACATGTTGGCTCGAACAATTGCCTGTGCTCGCCTCTGGTAAAGTGGACAGCCGCAGTTTACCAAGCGTCGCTCTGGTATCACAGACACCATACCGAGCACCACGCACCCCATTAGAGCAGCAGCTTTGTGCTCTATGGCAGACGCAACTTGATGTTGAGCTAGTAGGTATTGATGATGACTTTTTTGCCTTAGGGGGCCATTCTCTCAGTGCAA
Source organism: Pseudoalteromonas sp. Of11M-6 (assembly GCF_022347905.1). Taxonomy (NCBI): domain Bacteria; kingdom Pseudomonadati; phylum Pseudomonadota; class Gammaproteobacteria; order Alteromonadales; family Pseudoalteromonadaceae; genus Pseudoalteromonas; species Pseudoalteromonas sp. Of11M-6. Next base: position 30,033 of record NZ_JAKRFW010000030.1, read on the forward strand.
TGACATTAGTGGCTAAAATGCACTCTAGCTGTAACGTTAACATCAGTTTGAGTCAATTTTTGCAAAGCAAAACGATAGCGCAACTGGTATTACAACAAACTAGCAACGCCAGCGAGCCTTTAGCGGTCGCATCAACATCACAATTACTTGATGAAATCATCGTGCCCGCGCAGCAGCAAGCGATGCTCACCAGCGAGCAATTAGCGACACAATCTGGCGCTTTTCATATCCCCTTACAGCTAAAATGCCAAAGTGGGCTACAACAGCAAGCGTTACAACACGCAATCTATCAGCTGGTTAAGCGTCATGCTATTTTGCGCACCCGCTATACTCAACAGCAACAAGGTCGCTGGGCATATAAAGATGAGCAAGGCGTGCCAACATGCAAACCCCTAATAAACACGCCGCATAGTGAATTTATCGCTCAGACATTTGACCTTGAGAATGATGCGCCGCTACGGATCGGACTGTATCACCAAGATGATGAATTTGGGGTGTTACTGGTATTTCATCACATAGCCTTCGACGGCTGGTCGACACAAGTATTGTTGGATGAACTGAACACGCTGCTATCAGGACACACGCTTGCCCCAACCTCACTGCAATTTCGCGACTATGCATATTGGCAATCAACACAACAATACGACGAAGCCGCCGCATTTTGGCAGCAACACTTGATTGATATTGATGTCACCCCATGGCCAACCGATGAGCCAAGACAGGCGTTGTTTGATCACCAAGGTGAAGCATTCCCCTTTACCCTCTCGGCAACACTAACATGTGAGTTAAGGACGCTGGCAAAATCACATCAGGTATCTATGTACAACTTACTACTGTGCGCTTTTCAGCTCGCATTATGTGCATGGGATAGTCGTGAAAGTATTGTCGTTGGCTCCCCCACCGATAACCGCGACTCGGCATTTAAAGATACGCTAGGTTACTTTGTTAATACCTTACCGATGCCGCTGCGTGTCGACTTAAATAAGAGTTTTTCTGACTACCTAAGACAAAGCCAAACGCTGTTACTTGCGGCGAAATCTCACCAACAATTGCCGTTAGAGTCAATTGCCGCACAACTTGGATTGATCCGAGAGGTGGGTGTATCGCCACTGTTCCAAGTGTTTTTTACCTTTGATCAGTTCTCACTACCAACGGCGCAATATCAACATTTTGAAGTCGCCAGCGACACAGCCCAGCAAAACCAGTATCACCCAGCCAAGTTTGACTGGAATTTGGTGATTAAAGATATGCCAGAACAATTGATTGGTCAGCTCATTGTTGCTCGCAGTCGTTACCAGTCTTCCCGCTGCCAACAATTTGTGCACTTTTTTTGCCGTTATCTTGAAAATCTCTGTCAGTACAACGAGGAACCTTTACTACAATGCCCTTTGGTTAGTACTGAATATTTACAGCAAGTCATCTCAGAAACACGATTATCACAACCAAATGACGCTTTTTTAGTGCAATTTTCGAAGACAGTAGCAGCGTATCCAGCACGCACAGCATTAAGCTTCGCTGAGCAAACCGTGAGTTATCGCGAGCTAGACTTGTTTTCTGATCACTTAGCAGCACAGTTGATTGCAACCAATGACGAAGGCTCGCCAGTTGCACTTTATTTTGATAAAGGTATAGAAGCTCCCATAGCAATGCTAGCGGCGCTAAAAGCGGGCATGCCCTTTGTTTCACTCTCAGCTAATCATCCCGTTGCTCGGCGCCAAGAGATTATGGCAAAAGCGCAGGCAAAACTGCTCCTTAGCCGCACACCACTCAGCTGGAATGCATTGCCAACACTGACCTTTGATGTACAGACACTACAGCAAAGTGCTCAACTACGGCCATTCTCAGCCAACACTCATGCAACAGACAAGCTGGCTTACCTCATTTTTACTTCGGGGACGACGGGAGAACCAAAAGGGGCGATGCTGTCTTACCAAGGCCTTGCTAACCTCTGCACCGAGAAGCGCAACACCCATAAATTAGAGGGAAATACTCAGGTAGTCACTAGCCAATATGCTGAATATGTTTTTGATGCCTGTATTTGCGAGATATTCCCAGCCCTAGCTGCTGGCGCTAAACTGGAAATCATTCCAGAGCCAATACGCAAAGATCCACAACAGCTGTGCCGCTATCTCAAAGCTAAACAGGTCAACGTCGCGTTTATTCCTACGGTATTTATCAATCAGTTTCCAAAGTGGATAGCGGATATTAACTTAACCGTATTGTATGCCGGTGGTTCTCGTTTAGACCCAGTCAGCCACAAGTTGGCAGAGTATCATTTCAATGAATATGGATTAAGTGAAACAAGTGTTACCGCAACACTTAGTGAAGTGTACCCCAATACACCTATCACTATTGGTAAGCCTATTCGTAACACTCGATGCTATGTGTTGGACCCTTTTATGCGGATTTTACCGGACGGTGCGTTGGGTGAGCTATACATCGCCGGTGATTGCGTCGGTTTGGGCTATTGGCAGTCACCAAAGCAAACGGCAAAACACTATATTGACTATCACCTTCGCTGTGAAAACAACCACTTTTCTGACGAAAAGCTCTACCGCAGCGGAGACTTAGTGCGTAAAAATCAGCAAGGTGAATTCGAGTTTGTTGCCAGAGCTGACAAACAGTGGGATTTACATGGTCACCGTGTTGAGCCAGGCGAAATTGAGTATAAACTCAAAGCGCATCCAGATGTTGACCACGCCGTTGCACACTTACATTTAAGTGAAACAGGCAAAGTGCTGTTGGGTTATGTCGTACTTAACGCTAACACTGAGTGTGATGTGAACGACCTTCGCCTATGGTTGAATCAACAGCTCCCAAGCTATATGCAGCTTGCTGCGATATCACAGATTGACGCACTTCCAATGACAGTAAATGGCAAACTTGATACCGCTCAGCTCATCATTCCAACGCTGCAAGATAGTATTACCTATATCGCGCCAGAAACGGAACTACAACAACAACTCGCCAATGCTTGGCAGCAAGTGCTTGAAGTCTCCGAGATTGGCCTACAACACGACTTTTTTGCTTTAGGTGGCTCATCGATACAGGCAGCACAAGTTACCGCTCTGTGTAGTCAAGCACTCGGCAACGAAATTGCCGTCGCGACCTTACTGACTTACCCACAACTTGACGCATTTGCCACGCAAGTAGAACAACAGCTAAACACGCTCGCCAGCAGCGAAGACTGCGAATTTGAAATGGAGTTATAACGCATGATCGAATCATTTATTTATGAATTAAAACAAAGTGGGATAAGCGTTTGGCAGCAAGAGGATAAATTAAAAATTGCTAGCAACGTGAATTTACAAGGCCAAGCCATCGTTGAGCAGCTAAAACAGAATAAGCCACAGTTGTTACGCTACCTCACAAGGCAAGGCATTGATAGCAAAGCTCGTTTTGATGAGCTGTCTATCTTGCCATTGGAAACGCGATGTGCTCCGCTTACGCTTGGGCAGCAACAACTACTGTTTACGCAAGAAGTGAGCAACGCGGCAAGTACTTATCATATTCCATGCCTACTCAAAATCGCCAAGCACTGCGATATTGAAAAACTCACAGCAGCAATAGAACAACTGGTGATCCGTCACAGTGCGCTAGATATGGTTGTGGCCTATGATCACCAAGGAAAGACGATACAGCAGCCTGCCAATGAGGCGTTTATCGTGACGCATCATGAGCTTGGTAATCTAAACTTGCATGAGCAGTGCGAGCATTTCTTTAACGAGCCGTTTAGCTTACAGCATTCTCGACCATTTCGTGCCTATGTCATCACCTCAAAGGAGCAGCAACATGTGTTTTTTGTCTGGCATCATATCGCCTTTGACGGATGGTCTTTGGGACTGTTTTTACAAGAATTGACATCACTCTATGAGGGAGAAAATCGACCTCTGAGTCTACAATTTAGTGATTATGCTTATTATATGGCAACACCCGGCCAACGTGAACGACAAGCAACAAGTCAACGTTATTGGCAAACTCAATTGGCTGATTACGAACCATTAAAACTTGCGCAAACTCAGTCGCGCCCAGCCACCTTTGATCATCGCGGCGCGATACAGAGCATTGTGCTAGATGAAAGTACGACCCTAAAGTTACAACAAACAGCGAAAACGCACCGCATTAGTATTAATACACTTGGGCTTGCGGCTTGGTATCACACCCTTGCGCTACTCAGTCATCAACGTCAATTTGTTGTTGGTATTCCAAGCGAGAACCGTCCAACGGCACTGCAGCAAAACATACTTGGATATTTTGTTAACTCATTGCCGATTAAAGCGGATATCGACATGACGATGTTACTTGAGCGCTGGTTCACTCAAGTTAATCAAGTCGTTAATCAAGCCAAGCGACATCAGGCCTTACCGTTTGAGGCCATTAAGAATAGCTTAGACGTGCCGCTCGACACTAGCATGCACCCGATATTTCAAACGTTGTTTAGCAGTAGTCAGTTTGCCCCTGAGCAACATCATACCTTATGGCAAAGCGTTGACCTTGATCTAACCCAGCAATGCCAAGCGAAGTTTGATTTAACATTACACTTGAGTGCAGGGAAAACCACTGAGTTAGGGTTAACTTATGCCACGGCACTTTTTTCCAGTTCATACGCGCAGCAGATCCTCGAGTTATATCAAACGGTTTTACAGGCATATCTAACAGCTGAAAACGCCCAACAGCCTCTCTATAGCCTACCTTTATTGAGTAACACGGCGCAGCAAAAACAATATCAATTAAGTGGAATGCAACACGCCTATCCGAGCGTGGCAAGTATCACCGACCAGTTTGCTGAAATAGCAGCGCGCTATCCAGATAAAGCCGCTATCAGTAATCGCCATCAAACCATGAGCTATCAAGTGCTTGATCATCAAGCCAAGCAACTTGCCAATGCAATCTTGGCAGCCTGCCCTGAACCCAAAGTCGTCGCACTCTACATGCAAAACGACATTGAGTTTGTGATTGCCATGTTGGCGGTACTAAAAATCGGCGCGGCATACACAACACTATCGCTCAAAGACCCAGTAGTGCGTCATCAATATCAACTGAGTGATAGTAATGCCGATGTAATTGTCACCTTGCGTGAACATAGCCAAACATTGGCAACACTCAACCACAACAATATCGTTGAAGTTTTCTGTGATACGAGTCTGGAAGATACTGATATCACGGCCGATTTTGAGCCTATGTGCATCGCACCTAGTGAAGTCGCGACGATTATCTATACCTCAGGTACGACAGGAAACCCTAAAGGCACATTGCTCTCTCACGCCGCAATTAGCTCTTTGGCACTCAATAATCATAGTTACCAGCATCAGCCCCAAGATAGCTTTATTCAACTCGCAAACCCAGCTTTTGATGCCACTCTATTTGAGATATGGAGTGCATTACTCAACGGTGCCGAGGTGCACTTAGGCTATCAGGACAGCCTTAATTCTGCAGCGCAGCTCAGTGCAACATTGCAGACGCTGAATATCACTTCGATGTTTCTAACCCGTTCACTGTTCGACACTTTGTTGCTGCAAGACGAGCATATTTTCGCTTCTCTGACTCATTTACTCGTAGGTGGTGAAGCATTAACAGAGTCGATGGTAAATAAATTGCTGGCGTCCACATCTTGTCCAAAACACTTTATCAATGGTTATGGTCCGACTGAGTGCACCACGTTTACCACAGTGCAAACGATGTCTAAACAGCAGTCTGAGATAGCAATCGGCAAGCCAATCCCAGGGCGAGCAGTGGCTGTAGTCGGTCGCAATAATGAATTACTGCCACTTGGCTGTCCCGGCGAGTTAGTGGTTTGTGGACATGGCGTGGCTGCACGTTACCTCAATCACCCAACACTCAACAGCGAAAAGTTTGTATCCCTAAATCTGTTTGGCTCAATGCAAAAGTACTATCGCACGGGCGACTTAGTGTATTGGAATGCACAACAGCAACTGTGTTATATCAACCGTGGCGATCAACAAGTCAAAGTGCGGGGCTTTAGAATTGAATTGGCAGAGATTGAGCATCATCTTAATCAGCTGGCGGATATAGATAGTTGTGCGGTTATTGCTAAAAAGCAGCAGGCTCAGACCTTGCTGCATACTTATTTGGTCATCAAACCCGCAGCCGATCAAGCTGCGGCACTCAGCCACTGTAAAACTCAACTTACCAAGTTACTTCCTAGTTATATGATGCCACATAGCTTCACTGTCCTTTCGGCGTTACCGTTAACGCTCAACGGCAAACTCGACAAAACTAAGTTGCCAGAACCTGAGCTAAAGCAGCATCAACTCGTCGTGCCACAAACCAACACAGAAAAGGAAGTGCAAGCCATTTGGCAGGATGTTTTAGGTCAGAGTCCACTTTGTTGTGTGACGGCAGTGACTGAGCAAGGTGCCGACTCCATTAGTTTATTAAGCTTTTGTGGTGCCGCAAGCAAGCGTAATTGGCAGCTAACTCCACAACTTATCCTTGAACACCTATCAGTGCAGCAACTGGCAAGATTTATTGATAATCAGACCCGACTTGATTTTGCCACCATGAGTGAAGCTCAAGCAATTGACGCTGCGCTTGCCCATGAGCATTTCGCTCCTTCACGTTTTTTTAATGCACCGCAGAGTGAGTTTCTGCTTCACCTCATGCCCGCAGCAGCAACCGCTGATAGCTTTGCACCTTTGTGTGAAAAACTCGCGCCCGACCTGCGCATTCACGCATTAGAAAATATCAAACTGTTCACAGGCAAACACATCAGCTTGCATACTATGGTGCGCTATTATGCTCAGCGTATTACAGAGATATCGCCAACTGGCCCACTTTACTTGGGCGGCTTTTGTGAAGGTGCGGCATTGTCACTGGAAGTGGCGCGTTACTTGGCCGAAATGGGTAGAGAAATTGTCCACTGCTTTTTGATTGACCCCGTCTTACCAAGACTTACTTCAGCAGCACGTCAGGCCGCCGAAGAAGAGTATATCCGTTCGCAAGACGATGACGCTAAACCTATCGCCCGAGCATTTTTAGACTTTACTCAATACTTTCAAAGCGCGACGGCGTTTACCTTCCCTGTGAGCTTCTTTATCGCCGATCATGTCAGTGATGAGGCCATTCCACTTCCGGCACTGAGGTTGATCCATCAAGTGGAAGACATACCTGCACTGTATAAGCGGACATTTGCAGGTGACAGAAATGGTTTTGAAAATTTACTTGCCAATGCAGACTATATTGCGCTTGAAAGTGCACACGATGAAATCATGACCGACGCTAAAGACTTATCCATCATCGCGTCACACATTAATGCGTTAATGCAACAAACGAATAGCGCCGCAACCACTGTGGAGCAACGCGCATGACTCGTTCACAATTTGCTACACGATACGGCATCCACCTTGGGTTAACTATGTTTGCCAGTATGCTGGTGCTCCCTATTTTTACGCCTTACATGCTGAACTTAGGTCTAGCATTGCAAGATGTGGCCTTAGCTATGGTGGTCATGGCTATCACTATCGTGGTGTGTGAAGTACCAAGTGGTATTGCGGCAGATGCCATTGGTCGCCGCAAAGTATTTTTAGTTTCTTTAGTGTTTGCCGCTGTATGCAACTTACTTTTATTGTTGAGTGAAGACTTTTGGCACGTCTGCTTAGCCATGGCATGCTGGGGATTAAGTCAGGCGTCGTTAACTGGCACGCTCAACGCATGGTTTGTTGAAACTTATCAAAAGCTTGAAGGAGATGAGCCACTGAATAAGGGGTTCGGTAAAGTGTATGGTATTGGCTATCTTATCGGCGCCAGTGCCGCTTTATTTGCCGCCCTCTTTTTGGCGTTTGCGACTAGCCCAACACAACAGCTCAACCACTTGTATCAAGCCTTAATCTTGGTTTCGATAGCGGTATTGTGTGTGGTATTTGCATGTACTTTTGTCGTGGTGAAAGAGTCAACGAGACCTCAGCAAGAGGTGCTTGAGAAAGGACTGATTAGCCAAGCTAAGGCCATGCTGGCAACTTGTAAGCAAAGTGGTATGCAAAGGCTGCTGTTGGTGATTGTTTTTGCAATTCCTGTTGCCAGTAGCATAGAGAAGTTTTGGCCAGCCCTAACAGAACGCTACAGTAGTGCACCAGTTGACTCTATTGCGTGGATATTCCCAGCAATGATGGCGGCTGGTTTTGTATTAAATGGCGTCGCTGCAGCTATCAGTGCTCCGATCTGCTCTTTATTTGGTCAACGCTTAGGGTATGTCATGGCGTTCGCTCATTTCGCCAAATTTGCCTTTGTGCTGTTACTTGCTTGGGTTACGTCACTACCATTACTGATTGTAGCTCTGCTGTGCTTTTATCTTTGTATGGGACTAGCACAACCGGCACAACTGCAACTACAACATCAACTGAGTAGCGATAGCGTGCGAGCTAGTGTGGAGTCAATAATGTCACTGACCACTCGCTTTGGTGGCTTGCTCGGCTCTGCATTAACCGCTTTACTGTTGGGCTACGTCAGCCTGACTATCAGCTGGATAATATTAGGCGTAATTTCACTCGTTGCTATCATGCTGTGTTGTTCGAGCACAATCAATCAACCGGAAGCTGAGCTCGTTGCTGCGCAGTCGTAACAGACTACGCAGCGATGTACATAAAAGCGAGAAGCTAATCTATAGCAACTTTGCCATGCCAAGGAGTATGGCTTTTCAGCTGCAGCGTAAGTTCATCGCCATGCGCTAGGCTCCCTACCCCTTTTGGCGTTCCTGTTAAGACAATATCTCCTGGCTGAAGCGTAAAGTAACGAGCAATGTCCTTTAGCAACTCAGCGATTGGAAAAATCATTAAGCTAGAGTCGCCATGTTGTTTAAGCTCTCCATTTTGCCAAAAACGATATTCAATACACTCAGCAAAGGTGTTTTCATCACATGGTACAAAAGGCGTCGCTGGGCAACTATTATCATAGGCCTTTGCCCGCTCCCATGGGTGCCCTTGCGCTTTTAGCTCACTTTGTAAGTCTCGTAATGTCAAATCGAGTGCCAGCCCAATTCCGGCGATATGCTTGAAAGGCGCTGGGGTTTTTGCATCAATTTTGGTGCCTACCAATAGTGCAAGCTCGGCCTCATAATGATGTTCGCCAAGTGCGGCGTCCAACTTCATTTCATTATTAAATGGTACTAAGCTCGTTGCTGGTTTGATAAACAACAGTGGACTGCTTGGAATAGGGTTATCTAGCTCTTTGGCGTGCGCTACGTAGTTTCTACCAACACAAACGATTTTCCCCGCTGGTAGACTTATTTTATTGTTTTCATTATCAATGTGTTGATACATTTCACCCTCTCTGTACGGCCACAAGCTTTAGTTATGGAGCGTACCATAACCAAAGCGTTGAGATAGCAAGTTATCATATAAACGGTATTATTCCGGTTTACAGACCCAGCGCACCATATCCTTAATTGAGGGTTCCTTGCCATACATCACCATGCCCGCTTTAAACAATCGCCCCGCAGCAACACGGATAAGGTAGCAACCAAGTAATGCGCTGACCAACGCACATAACACTTGCCAAATGGGTACTTCAATTAACGCCATTTTTACTGGCATCACCACAAATGCGGTAAGCGGAAAAAGACTCAAAATATCCACAGCAAGGCTGCTTGGACTATCAACAATCATAAACGCGATAACAATTGGCAATATAGGGATCATCATAAATCCTGTCTTGCCACTATGGTTAGGATCGTCAATAGCTGCGGCTATTGCTGCCATAAAGGCTGTTGCCATATAAAGGCCTACTATCGCAAACAGGGTAAACCAAGGCAACATTGCAAAGTCTATCATCGTAAAGTCCAAGGCTTCGTTTTTTACAACGACTTGTATGAAAGCCATCGCCAACAAAAATGAAAATAACGTACTTAACATCGCCTTTAGACAATGGAGCATTTGACCAAATATTTTGCCGTCAATCCAAGTTTGCGCATTCATACAAGAATATAATTGCTCGGTAACACGCTGCTGCTTTTCTCCGGTGATAGACACGAAGATCTGTCCAAATGACGTAAAAATACCGATGAGCATCAATAGCATCACGCCAAATGCTGTCATCGAAGACTGGTTGTGTGCCTCCTTAACCGCATCCTTGGTATATTGATTGGTAACGCTCACAGGTTGCTGTAACAAGGCGAGCTGAGCGGCAGATAAATTAAAACTCTGTGCGAGTTCGTTGCTGTAAAACTGCTTAAGCGCTACCTCAACTTCATTCTGCCAAGACATTTTACCTGTGGTAATCAGTTCAAACTGTAACGCCTCACCCGTTTGGGCTTGAAGTATCAAAATACCGTCAATTTCCTCTTGTTCTAACTGAGTCAGAAGTTCAGCTTTTGAAGCATCAACTCGCTTTAGAAGCAAAGGCTCAGGTAGCTGAGTTAAGTTCATGGCGGATGGTGTTGCGATAACATATTGCTCAGGTTCAAAAAACGAAGTGCTTTGCCAAAAATAGATAAGCAAACCTATCGCCAGCATAATTGCTTTACCGATCAACTCCTGCTTGAGTTTAAAAAAGTACATAAACTCCCATTTGGTCACTTGCAGTATCTGTTGCAGTTTATGAGACATGGGCATTCTCCTGAGATTGCACTTTGCCTTGATGAGACTCGATTGCTTTAAGATAGAGTTGATGCAAGTCCATCGTTTTGGTTTCTATTCCTTGCAAAGTCGTTGATTTAGACAAATCGGCGAGCAGCAAATTAAGCTCTGAGGAGTCACTCAACTCAAACTTAATTCTATTCTGACTTAATTGAGTACACGCAACCTTGTAGTTACCTAAATTGAGCTCTGTGTAGTTCGTTGCCTCACTGAAGCTCACTGTGATGTCGATGCCAACACCAACGTCCTGTTTTATTTCGGCTAACGTGCCATAAAGCACGGCTTGCCCGTGATTCATTAACAGCATTCGATCGGCAAGCTTTTCCACCATCGCCATCTGATGTGCGCTTAAAATAACCGTCATGCCTTGTGCTTTTAACGCTTCTAAAAACACCACCACCTTTTCTTGGTTGATGGGGTCAAGACCAGAGAAAGGCTCATCAAGCAATACAACCTTGGGTTTGTGCAATACTGCCGATATTAACTGTACTTTTTGCTGATTGCCTTTTGACAACGATTTCAACCGCTCATGCGCTCTATCACTTAAGTCAAACTGTGTTAGCCAAGACTCAATCTGTGCTAGCGCTGCGTTTTTCTCAACACCGCGTAGCTTGGCAAAATAGAGCAAATTCTGCTGCACGGTTTTTTCAGCGTAAAGCCCTCTATCTTCTGGGAGATAACCTAAACTTTGATGAGGGATTGATTGATGTGCTTGCCCATCAATATTCACAGCGATTGTGCCGCTATCTGGATAGGTAAATCCAACCAACATTCTCACAAGGGATGATTTACCCGCACCATTGGGGCCCAGTAATGCAAAGATCTCACCTTGTTTAACGCTAAAACTTAGATTGTCTACTGCTTTTACCGAAACATATTGCTTCGACACCCCTGTTACTTGCAATAAATCTGGCATAACTTTCCTTTAAAAACGAATGAGGGCTTTCGAAAAGCCCTCTCCTACCTATATATCCATTAGAGTGACTTGATGTTATCGGCGGTTTTCTTATCAATCAGTTTTACAAACGGATCAACTCCCGCAAATTTCGGTAACTCTGTTACTTTCAACTCAATCTTATTTTCACCCGATGTGATGACGTGCTTTTGTAGATATAACAGCGTTTCGTCACTTTGAATGTTGTTAGGATCGGCAGAGAATAAGGCTATATCAATCTCTTGATTAAGCGGGATTTCTTCTTCGTTACCTTCACCATCTGCATGCTTTTTCGCCGCCTCAACCGTTAAGGTCACCGTATGTAGCTCTCCCGCTTGCGTCGCTTCTTGCACTTCAACACCCGCAAGCTTAAGCTCATACAACGTAATCGCATTGAACTGATCTTCGATAAATACTTGTTCTTGCTCTGAAGCCCCCGCTTTTAAGTAAGTCAAAAAGTCGAGTGTCGTTGGGTAGATATCTGTTCTAAAACGATAGTCATTTAAAAAGCTTCTTAATGCGCTATTGAGTCGCGTTTCTCCAAGTAAATCGTGCAGCGCTAACATCACAACAGAACCTTTATTGTAGTGAATGTACTGCTGACCGACGGTTCTGGATAGCGCCCGCTCTTCATACGGATCAGAACCTCGTCCACTTAAATAGGTGTCTAGTTCATACTTCAAGAATTTACGAAGATTATGCTCGCCGTACTTTTCTTTCATCACCATAATGGCAGAATATTGCGACAACATTTCCGACAGGATATTTGATCCCTCCACATTAGCACCAATTACCTGATGCGCCCACCACTGGTGTGCCAGCTCATGTGACGTCACATAGTAAGGTACATTGATATTGTCAGGGTTACGGGTGTCCGTTAAAAATCCAATATTCTCCGAGTAAGGCACTGTATTGGCAAAACTTTGCGCAAAGTCTCGGTAACGAGGAAACTCAATAATACGCATTTGCTTATGTTGGTAAGGCCCAAACTCTCGAGTGAAATAATCAATTGAGTCTTTAGTCGACTGCAACATAGTGTCGACGTTCCAAGCATGATCTTTATGGTAGTAAACCTCGAGCGCAATGCCTTTGTACTCTTCTCGTTTCACCTCAAGATCCATCGACAAGATGTTATAGAAGTGCAGCATTGGAGCATCCATTTCATAGACATAGGTCGTGCGGCCGTCTTTGCTGAATTTTGATTGCAAATAACCCGGCACCATCGCAACTTGCGATTCATCCGTCGTCACCGTTGCGGCGAATGTGACGAAATTTTCAGCAAACAATGGCTCATGATGATAGTGTGTTTCTTCAATCTTATTGCCACGTTTTAGTGGTTCAAGGCTGCGCTGACGACGCTCACTTTTGTCTTGAATTTGCTTATAGATGTTATAACCAAATGTCGGGAACAAGGTCGCGTTATCAATGAAGGTACCATTGTTCACCAAAGTTTCATCATAGCCTCTATCTACAAAGCCAAGCGTTTGGCGTACGACTGACATCGTAATTACACGCTGCTCACCCGGTGTCATTGGTTGTGAAAGCTCAAGCCAAGCATGCTTAAAGGTTTTATCCTCTTCAGCAAGCGTAGCGCCAGCCATTTCAACTTGCCACTCTAATGTATGATCAGGTTTATTGACCAAGAAGCGAGCAATCTCTTTATCTGAGCGGTTTTCAACCAACAGCTTTACCTGCGCTTCAATACGACGTGTCTTTGGAAATATCTCAGCATTGAGCTGTACGTCTAACGTGACAGGTACAGGGTCATCACGATACTGGGCAAATTGTTGCTCATATAGCTCTGCGATATCTTCAGCTTCATCCTGCGTGATAAACTCATTGACCATTTGCGTGTTGTAGTAGATGTAGCTGCCACTGCCCACGAATATTAAAGCACCACAAGCCAATAATGCTTTACCAGCGTTACCTAACTGATAGCCCATCAGTGAAATGCGTGCTTTCAGCGTTTGTCCTGCACCACGAGGCCAAAGTGCATAGCTTAGTGTCGCTAATATCATGCTAAAACCAAACCAGTACAAATTGTACCAATGTGCTGCACTGAGAAAATGACCATAACCATTAATATCTGAGTACGGCACTGGGGAAGTTTCGCCTAAGTGGTACATATTGTGCTCAAAACCAAAGTTGGTCAGGACTATCGAAATAATGAAATAAACGACATATATTCCCATACCCATATACTTGCTTGGACTCATCACCTGTATCAAAAATGCTAAGGTGGTTTGGAAGGCAAAACCTAACACATATAAATATCCCAAGCGCACAATATACTGGGCAAGATCTATCTGTGTCACACCCGACAATAGTTGATAGCTAATGGTGATCAAGCTACCAAATACACATAGCAGCGTCATCACCGCAACTAAGGCTATGTATTTAGAGCCCCAAAATACCCAGTTTGCAACAGGATAAGAGTCAACAATGTCTCCCATTCGCGAATCACGGTCATGCCATACCAGCTCAGCGCTGTAATACACCAATACAATGACCAATAATTGCCAGAAGCTCCCATGGATAAGCTCCACCATTCTAAAGGTCACTGGCCATACTTCTGTGCCATACCAATTAAATGAGCCAACCAATGCAGGTATTAAGGTTGCCACCGCCAAAATTAATAACACTAAGAATGGGTAGCTTTTAAGCACTTGCTTTACTTCAAAAGTGGTTCTGGTGCAAAAGTGCACCCAACTACTACCTACGCTCGCTTTAAAATCAAAACGATTCAGCAATGCCGACGCTTGGTTACCATCTTCTTTGGCTTTACTCTTAGTTTTTTGTTTTTGCGGTAAATAATGAGAAGTATTTAAGGCTAAAGCACCTAAACTGAGCAGTGCAACTGACATCCAAATGAAGCGGTTATAGAGCAGTTCATCAACTAGGCTAATGACTGACGTATTGCGATCTGCAATGGTCCAATATTCTGATTGCGCCGAAATAGCTGATAGGCCAAACATGTCTAAATACGCAGCAATAGTACGGTATTCAATGTCTGAAAAAATACTATTTGCCACAAGATAAGTCACAAACAAACCCACAGCAACTAAGTACATTGCTATCATGGTTCTAAATTTTTGCGCCACCAGCGCAAATAGGCTCGCCATAAAGAACAGTGAAGGGGCCGCGATGACAAATAGTGGCGTTAGGTAATAGTTGAGTTTATTAGGCCCAATCAGTTCGGTATCTAGCCAACCGACTAAACCACCAATGCCTGAGCCTACCCAGATCCCCACTAAACACATTGAAAATACTAGTAAAGTAACAAGATAAGCGCCGAGAAAACGACCCAATCGGTACTGAGCTAAGTGCAAAGGCTTACTCAAAATAAGCTCACTGAACTTACTTTGATCGTCTCTTATTACCGCACTACCAACAAAGTTAACCACCAAAAAGATGGAAAAAATGGTCATGATGGCAACGGTTTGCAAGATGGCATAGGGCGAGTTTACATTGACGTTACTGCCACCACCAATCTGTACTGAGTCCGAAACTGACGCAAAAAAGGTGAGTAAAAATAGAATCAGAGAAGTCACATAAAAGGAAGGCTGACGGACAAAATACCGTAGCTCAAAACGCATCATTTTAAATAGCATCTGCCTACTCCTTACGCTGCTTGATTATTTCGATGAGTATGCAGAGTAGAAAAATAGACGTCCTCTAAATCGGCTGGTACCGCTTCAAAGCCTTCAGGTGCTTGATCAGCAAATACATTAAGTAAGGTCTGGCCCGCGAATAAGCGCTTAGAAATAACCGGTAAGTTTTGCTCTACTTCTTTCGCTTCTGCAAGTGTGACCGACTTACGCCAGATTTTTCCCTGTAGCTGCTCCGTGAGTGCAATAGGATTACCTTCAAGTAAAATTTGTCCGCTCGCCAATACAGCCATATTCGGACATAGCTCAGACACATCCTCTACAATATGCGTTGATAAGATGACTACTTTACTCTCACCTAAGCCAACGAGTAGATTGTGGAAACGATTACGTTCTTCTGGGTCTAGTCCCGCCGTCGGTTCATCCACAATGAGTAAATCAGGGTCGCCAAGCAGTGCCTGTGCAATACCAAAGCGTTGACGCATACCTCCGGAAAATCCGCTTACCGCATTTTTACGGTGATCATATAAGTTAGTTTGTGCGAGCAATCCGTCAACGGCTTCTTTACGCTCTTTTTTATTATTTAACCCTTTTAGGATTGCCATATGATCCAATAAATCATACGCACTAACGCGTTGGTAAACACCAAAGTCTTGCGGCAGGTAGCCTAAACGTGCACGAAGTGCCTTTGGCTCCTTTAAAACATCTACACCATCGAACTGTATAGTGCCTGCATCTGCCGACTGTAATGTGGCAATCGTGCGCATCAACGAAGATTTACCAGCGCCATTAGGTCCGAGCAAACCAAACATTCCCTTTGGAATAGTCAGGTTTACACCTCTCAAAGCATGAACGCCATTGTCATAGGTTTTTGAAAGTCCTGAGATTTCGAGCATTTTTATTTCCTGTCCGGATTTTTATTATTGTCCTTTTTATAACATTTCCCTAGGTTAGTGACAATTAACATAAACATATCAATTGCAAATAAAAGTAAACACTGAAACACTAAGAAGCATTCTTAGTTTACAACACCCAAGGAAAACTAACATGCAAGATCACGCCAACCACCCATTGACGGATTTTATTGAATACCCTCACGAGGAAATGCTAAGTCGTGCGGAAGCATTCTTGGAGAACAGTAAGAGACGTCATAGTATCCGTGCTTTTAGCGACCGCCCAGTACCGCAAGAAATCATCGAAACTTGTATCAAAGCAGCGGGCACTGCCCCTAGTGGTGCAAATCATCAGCCATGGCATTTCGTGGCGATTGGCAGCGCAGAAAAGAAAAAACAGATCCGAGCTGCAGCCGAAGACCTCGAGCGCTCGTTTTACCAAGGCCGTGCGGGAGATGAGTGGCTGGACGCACTAAAGCCTTTGGGCACAGATGCACAAAAACCCTACTTAGAACATGCACCTTGGCTTATCGCTATTTTTAGTCAGAAAAAAGGTGGGATCCACGCGGAAGACAAAAATACCAACTACTATGTCCATGAATCGGTTGGGATAGCTACTGGGTTTCTTATCCAAGCTCTGCATAATGCAGGACTTGCCACACTGACCCATACACCTAAACCTATGAGCTTTTTAAGCGAATTGTGCGGTAGAGATAAAGATAACGAACGTCCTTATATGTTATTGATTGCGGGTTATCCAAGTGATGATGCAACTATTCCAGAGCACGCAACAGTGAAAAAATCACTCGCCGAAATCGCTTCCTTTATTTAAAAGTTCGGATCAGCTAACTATCGCTGCACAGCTAGCTGATCACCTTCGTTTAGGCCACTAATAACAATCGTTTTATTACCTGTCTCTTCGCCCAACCTGAGGTAGCGTTTGTGAAGCTGGCCAATTTCTATTACCTCAACCATCGCCAATTGACCATACTTGCTGATCATATTAGTTGGAATTTGGATAACCGCCTGCTCGCCAAGCACAAGTTCAACCAGCGCGTACATGCCAGGCACCACTTTTTGCAGCAAAGGCATATCCAGTTTAATAATAAAGCTGCGCGCTTGGCTGTCGGCAATTGGCACCATTTCCGACACTCGCGCGGTTTGGCTTATGTCTAGCGCAGGTATGCGTACCTTAATCTCGCTTCCTAGCTGAATATGCTTAACTTGGCTCTCGCGAATTGGCGCTTCAATCTGCAATTGTAATGGGTTGAATAACGAAATAATGGCGCCACCGGGGCTAACCATGCTGCCCGGCTCTTGTAAGCGCGCCACCACTTTACCCGAAATAGGGGCTGTGATTTGCGTGTAACCCAGCGCGACTTCAGCGCTACGATACGCTTCTTGCAATGCCTTATCTTGCGCTTGTAACTCGTTCACTGTGGCTTGCCACTCATCCACTTGGTTAATCGCGATAAGCCCTTTTTCATTAAGAGATTTATTGCGTACTAACTGCTTAGTTGCTTGCTCTAGCTTGGCTGAATTTGCCGCTTGCTGCGCTGCCACTCTTTGCAGCTCTGCTTTAAGCTCTGCATCATCGAGTGTTGCTATCAGCTGTCCCGCAGTGACTTTATCACCGGCTCTGACGTTAAGCGTTTTAAGCTCCGCCAATAACCGACTGGACACTAACGTATTTTCTTTTGCGACCACACTCGCGGGAACTTGTTCAATCATCGCAATCAGCGACTTTTGTACTGTATAACGTGTTCCTTGATAGGCGGGAAGTTCGGACTTATTGCCCGGAGCTAGCTTATTTTGGAATCCACCAGCGAGCCATACGACCATCAATAATAGGCAAAAAATAGCAAGAACAGGAATAAAGATTTTATTACGAGACATGAGAAGACTCCTGAACTGATGAGGCATTAAGGGGTTGATTAGGTGTCGATGATGATTTGAATACTAAATAGTAAACGATAGGCACGACCAACAGTGAAAATAACGTTGAAGCAATGATCCCAAAGATAATAGCAAGGGCGAGGCCACTAAAAACGGGATCTAAGATAATCACTAAATTGCCTAATAACGTCGTACCTGCTGTAAGTAATACCGGTCGCATTCTTATACTTCCCGCCGCAATCAATGCATCGATAAGTGCCATACCAGCCGCTCGAGACTGATTAATAAACTCCACCAAAATCAGGGAGTTTCTCACCACTATTCCGGCCAGCGCTATCATCCCTATCATCGCGGTCGCTGTAAATAACACGGGCTCAGGCGCACCTGCAACCACACGCTCACCAAACTGGTTGAGTAACCAAAAACCCGGCATAATCCCTATCATAGTGAGGGGAATAGCCGACATAATGATAAGTGATAAGCTACTAGATGCCGTTTGTACCCGCAGGATGATAAATATCGCCACCAGTGCAAACGCAAATGCGATCCCCATATCTCTAAACACATCTATGGTAATGCGCCACTCACCTTCGCCTTTAAAGGTATAATGGGTTCCCTCAAACATTGACCAAGTGACTCCTCCGCCACTGTGTAAAAAGGTGCGAGATGCCCAATTGCTCGGTGTTATCTGTTGGTTTTCATCCGCAACCACATCGGCAATCACCTCAGCTGGCGTGCGGCCATTTAGCTCCGCAAACACATAAATCACCTCTTGTAGGTCTTTTCGAAGGATCACGGGAGCCGTAGGAATAGATGTTAATTCGCCCAGTTCACCAATCGCCACAAGGGGTCTCGCAGCCTGCTCTAAGCCGTATTCTTGAGTGGTTTTAGCCAACTCCTGACGACCACGAACTTGCATCGCTAATACGTTTTGCCATTGATTACGCTGCGCGTAACTCACACCTAACTCGATGGGCACCGTTGCGACCTCACCTTGAGTATATAAAAAGCCTGCTGACATGCCGCTGCTTGCAACCACTAAAGATTGATTAATATCCTCTGTGGCCACACCTGATAACGCAGCCTTTTGTTTATCAACCACAAACCGCTTTAGCCATGTTGGCGAAGCCATTGAGGTGTCAACCTCAACCACATGTGGCTCCTGCCTTAAACGATGTGCTAACCTCTGGGCTGCTTGCTCTTGCGTTTCACGAGCAACAAACGGATCTGCATAAACCTCAGCAACGAGTGTACTTAATACCGGAGGTCCCGGCGGCACTTCCACCACTTTTACTTGCGTCAAAGTTTGGTTAAAAGGCTGAAGCTTTTCACGCAGTCGCATGACGATGGCGTGAGATTGATGTTCGCGTTCACGCTTATCCACCAGTAAGACTCTAAGTTCGGCAAGATGCGTACCACTACGACGATAATAGCCTCGCACCATACCATTAAAATCCATACTGGAAGGCTTGCCGACAAAAGCGGCGATGTCGGTCACTTCAGCTTCTGACCAAACGATTTGCTGTACTTGCCTCGTCATTGCGGCCGTTTGCTCAAGGCTGGTTCCCTCGGGCATATCTATCAATACTTGGATTTCACTTTTATTATCAAACGGCAGCAATTTCAGTGGTACGGCCCTAAAAATAGGGAGGCTCACACTTGCAACAAATAACCCTAACACACCCCATAATAACCATTTGGCTTTGCGGGGGTTTTGTAAAATTGGCAGCATGATTTTGCTGTAGTACGAGTCTTGAGGCGCGACTTCACTTGTTTTTGAATCCGCTTTGAGTAGCTTTTTAGATAGCCAAGGCGTCACTAAAAAAGCCACTAACGTCGAGGCAATGACACTAATGGGGACGTTAAATGCCATGGGTGCCATATATGGGCCCATCATGCCAGTAATAAACGCCAATGGAATAAACGCCATGATGATAGTTAACGTTGACATCAAAAGCGCAGATTTGATCTCGACCATAGCAGCGACAATGTTATGATCTGTGTCAGCCGCCGCGCCGCGATGAATAAAGCGACTAATATTATCAATCCCAGTGATTGGGTCATCGACTAACAATCCCAGCGACAAAATAAGCGCAAACAAGGTGACCCGATTAATGGTGTAACCAAACGCAAAGTCCAACCCAAGTGTAATGCCATAGCAAATTGGCACTGCAAGACCAACAACGATGGCAGGCCGCCAACCTAAAAATACGCCGACAAATATCACAACGGTAAATACCGCAAAGGCCAAGCTAGAGGTAAGACTATTGACTTTGTCATTGGCCGTCTCGCCATAGTTTCTTAGTACTTTTACCGATACCTCAGCGGGAAGGAGCTCCTGTTGTAGCTGGGTCACAAGCGCTAAACTTTGCTCTGCAACCGTTACCGCATTACTTCCCTTTTGCTTCGCCACGCCAATCGTCACTAATGGTGCATCAGCCTGGCTGCCGCTGCTTGCTAACCACTGATAGCTATCGGGCTCACTAGGACCATCAATAACCCGAGCAACTTCTTTTAAAACAATGGCACGACCATTAATTACATTTACCGTGAGCCCTTCAAGTGCCGACTTATTACGAAGGACATCACCTGATTCAAAGGCAATTGTGTTACTGCCTGCCGTCACTTGCCCGACTCGTGTCACTAGATTACTACTTTGGATAGCACCTAAAACATCCATTGGTGTTGTTTGATGTGCGGCAAGCGCAGCTAAGTTCAACTCAACCCTAAGTGCTCTCGTGCGCCCGGTAATAACTGAAACCTCGCTGGTATCTGCAATGCTCTGTAACTGGATAGCTAGCTCTTGTGCAAAACGCGTTAGCGCGTAGTCATCATATAGTTGCGGCTTGGAACTTGTCAGTCCAAGCATAAGAATCGGAACGTCATCGACTTCTATTGGGCGGATCTGCCACTGAGTGACAATTCCCGGCATAGTATGCTGGTTGGCATACAGCTTAGTGTAGGTGTTGAGAATGGCTTTCTCTCTGTCTTCACCCACATGAAATCTTAAAGTAACAACCGTGCCGCCGGTTTGGGTCGTAGAATAGACGTGTTCAACGCCCGGAATTTGCAGCAGTAACTTTTCAAGTGGAGTGGTGACCAATCGTGCCACTTCTGGTGAGGCAGTATTTGGTACCGACACATGAATATCCAGCATAGGCACCACTATTTGTGGTTCTTCCTCTCGTGGTGTCATTTGCAATGCAAATAATCCAAGTACCACAGCGCACAAGAAGATAATCGTTGGCAAGCTGCCTTGTAGAGCATACCGAATGACACCATCTAACTTTTGCATCTCAGTCGTTCCTAGTTACTCTGCACTTGAGGCGCAGAACAGCTGATATAAACTCTCGAGTAGTACAGCGACTCGGCTATCTTTAACCTGATAATAAATCGTCGCTCCCTCACGCCTAGTCGCCACGATTTGTGCCTTTCTCATGCTAGCTAAATGTTGTGATAAGGCAGACTGCGCTAACGGCACCATTTCGTTAAGCTGGCTAACACTGAGCTCTTGCTTTTGCAATGCACACAAAATCATCAAGCGATTTTTATTCGCCATAAGCTTTAACAAGGCTTCTGCCTGTTCGGCATTTTGCGCCATTTGCTGAAGATCCATGTTGACTCCCAAAAAATAAATGCGCTTAAAGTATAGACACAAACATTAGCAATGTCTAATATTAGAAACACCTAATATTAAAGATGACACTCATTATGACCTTACATCCTCTACTTAGATTAATCGCTGGTGTTATGTTTGCCATTTCTTTACTGCTCACACATTTTGTCAACCCACATTGGGTTTGGTTTAGTGTGTTTATTTGTGTCAATTTAGTGCAGTCTGCTTTTACAAACTGGTGCCCTATGATCGCTATATTGAAGAAACTTGGCATTCAGGAAAGGTGAGTCATAATGAAACCGATAACCCAATAAGGAGCTATATATGCTGATATCTGCCCAAGATGTATTAAAGACAGTCAAGCCTAATCAACGCTGCATTGACGCGGTACAAGCAAAATCAGAGATTGCACAAAACAATGGTCTGGTTATCGACGTGAGAGAGCCGGCTGAACACAGTCAAAAGGCAGCCAACGGCACGGTAAATATCCCAAGAGGATTGCTAGAATTTAAGCTTCCAGAGCTGGAAAAAGACGCAGACAGACCAATTTATTTACACTGTGCCGCTGGTGGCCGTGCTATTTTTGCCGCAGAGCAACTAACTCGTATCGGTTACACCAATGTCAGCGTAATTACCTGCAAAGCTGAAGTGGTGTGTGACACGCTTTAAGCACATTATGACCTTCTTTTTATTGAGGCACTGAGTCACAAAACTTTATTAGGCTCAGTGCTTTTTCTGACTTCCATTTCTTACCCAGCCTTAACATTCGCTATAAAAGTATTTAAATCATTAAGTTAATTAATTTTATAAATCTATTGTCATATGACAGTTTGAGCACTGACGTAAGCTTGTCGGCGTGTTTTAATGGAGCAACAGGCACAGTGGAGACAACAACTTAACGGGAGTTCAATATGTCTGACTTAAAAAAGCTAGAAAGAGCCACCTACAAAGTGTATTTCCAAGATGGAGATCATCAAATTACGTGTTGTGCAAATGCATTAAATTGCACTCAATATGTTTTCGTCGACGATGTTTGCGTTTCTCAAAAACGCCACTTACTCGGTGATAGTACCCATAAATTTACTTATGCAGATCAAGCCTATGAAGCTAGATTTTGTTTAATTAACGGGTTTACTTTTGAAACTGAGTGCCTACTACTCAAAGGAAAAAAAATACTTGGTCGCCAGTCAAGTCCCCCTCTGAACGATCAACTGACCTTAGCCAAGGTCATATTCACTTTTATGGGCTACGGCCTAGTTGCAGGTTTTTGTATATTTACTCTCACGTACTACTTGGGACGCTGGTACGGCAGCACCGTACTTTAAGTTCGTCAAGGAGGAAATAATGCAAATAAATAATAATACAGTAAAGCTGTTGCGAACCGAAAAGAGTTGGACTCAGCAACATTTAGCAGATGCCTCTGGAGTAAGTCTACGCACAATTCAACGCGTCGAGAGCGACGGGACAGCAAGTAAAGAGACTGTAATGAGTTTGTGTGCGGTGTTTGAAATCTCCCAATCCAAGCTTATTGACTTGGCCGACATGCTCCATAATAAAGAAAACAAAGAAGAAAAAACAGTGAGTTATCATTTATTCTTGTTTACTGCAATCCTATCCCTAAGCGTTGGGGGCGTTATCGGCGCAGGCCTGATTTATCTGATAATTCGATAAATACCTTATTCTTATAGCAGCCGAAATCCATAAAAAGGAGTGCTCAAACATAGCACTCCTTGATTTTTCTTACGCGCGGTTTGGAATAATTTTAATTTCGACTCGGCGATTTTGTGCCTTACCTTGCTCGGTGCTATTGCTCGCGATTGGCTGAGACTCACCCATGCCCTCTGCGTACAAACGCGCAGGTAGTACTTGCTGTGATAATAAATACTGCTTTACGCTATTTGCGCGCTGTTCAGACAAAGTCTGATTGAAGCTCGCTGAACCAGTAGAATCTGTATGTCCGACAATCGTTAAGAATGTCTTATCGTACTGCTGCATCACGCGTGCAATACCTTGAAGTGTATTGTAAAAACCAGGGCTGATAGCTGACTTACCTGTCGCAAAGGTTATGTTTGATGGCAACACTAAGCGCATTTGATCGCCTTCACGAACAACCTCAACACCCGTACCAGCAAGCTCTTGGTTAAAAGCGGCTTCCTGCTTGTCCATATAGTTACCAATCGCGGCACCTGCAATTGCCCCAACCGCAGCACCAATGGCAAGACGCTTATCTTTGTGGTTACCAGTAGCTTTACCTAGCACCGCACCAGTCGCAGCACCAATCGCCGCTCCCTTACCTGTGTTATTCATTTCACATCCAGACAAAGCAACCACAACAGCTGCACCAATTAACATATTTCTTGCAATCATCTTCCCACCTGAGTTCGTTTCAACTTGATTGTCTATATTGTTGCAATAAACAATTAACTCTGGCTGAAGCTTTACTGGTTTTTTAAGGATGAGCAGGGACTAAGTCGCTTATATGCTCAGAAACTGGTGGCAGTTTATATTTTGCAACCACAGCATCAAGCTGCTTTTTTTCAGCCAATTGCTTCATCGTTAAACGAATGGTTTGCGCAAGCTCGGTGCCGCTGAAGCGTTTGCTCATCGCCATATGACCATAAATCGGCTGAGCGTGGTGATAGGAGACTTTTTTTAACTTTTCAATGGGCTGACCAAGCACTTCCATCGCCACCTCCGCGGTGTCTTCCACTGCGATCACAAGGTCAACACGTCCTTTAAGCAATAAATCAAACGCCACTTGCTCACTAAACACAGGGACTTTATTGAGTTGACGGTCCTCATCAAAGCGAGGGTAAAAAACGCCGCCACGCGTCACCGCAATCCGCTTGGTATAAAGATCCGTATATTGTTCCACCCGAATATCGCTGTCTTGCTTAGCATAGAACACAAACGAAGATGTCAGCGCCATGTAGGCGGGTTCGACAAAGTCGATTAACTTTTCTCGTTGAGGCGTACGGATCAAGCCACCCATGACGTCTACTTCACCTTGCGCTATCATCCGCATACAGCGTGAGAAAGGACAGGGAACGGCATTTATTTGATAATCAACACCAGCTTGAGCCTGTACCGTTGCCAATATATCTAAGACTAAACCTTGCACTTCACCATTGTCTTCAATAATGCTATACGGTGGCGCGTGATCAACAGCGACATTGATTTGCTGAGCAAAACAAGAGAAGTTCGCCAACAAAAAAAGTAAACAGGGCGATAAAAAAGTCATTCGCATAATACTTATCCAACTGAGGCGCACCAGCACCAAAAGTCATAAATATGTCATATAAAAATGTGAGGATACAAGGTTAACAATATCACAAGGTACACTATGTTTCTGAAAATATTTTATCAGTTTTTGTTATTAGGATGTACGAGCTTTGGGGGACCTGCAGCCCACCTTGGGTTCTTTAAAAAACACTTTGTCGATAACTTAAAATGGCTGAGTAACGAGCGCTATGCCAGTATGATCAGCCTGTCACAAATACTGCCAGGACCGGGGTCCAGCCAAGTCGGATTCGCGATTGGTTTAGAAAAAGCTGGAATACTAGGAGGGATCGCCGCCTTTTTAGGATTTACGCTACCGTCTTTTTTGCTCATGATCATGCTGGCATTAACCGCTGAGCAGCTTTCGGGCACTGCGTTGAATGTCATTGATGGGTTGAAGTTGTTTGCTGTTGTTATCGTTGCCGATGCGGTACTGAGTATGGCGAAAAGCTTTTGTCAAACCACAGCACTCAAATTCGTCGCATTTTTCGCCACATTCACACTGTTGATGCTGCCGAACTTAAGCGCACAATTGGGTGTGCTTATGACGCTTGTCATCGCGGGTTGCTTTTACTCATTCAGCAATGCGCCAAGTAAACCGAGTCAATCAAAAAGCCAAATTAACTGGTCTGTATTTGCACTCTTTATTGGCCTATTTGCGTTAACCTTTGCCATGCTACCAAATCAACTATTTGCCGAGTTTTATCAGGCAGGTGCTTTGGTTTTTGGTGGTGGTCACGTCGTGCTGCCGCTGCTACAAACCAGTGTCGAGGGGGTCGCGCAAGAAACCTTCTTAACGGCTTATGCTGCCGCGCAAGCCATTCCTGGGCCGATGTTTACCATCGCAAGCTTTTTAGGCGCCGTTGTCGACAATACCCATCCCATTTTGGGCGCAGCGATTGCGACGCTCGCTATTTTCTTGCCGGGCCTACTGTTAATGTGGGCGTTTAACCAACAGTGGCAATCACTTATTGCATTGCCACGGTTTGCAAGTATTAGCGCGGCCTTAAATGCCGGTGTTGTGGGAATTGTAGCCGCTGCGTTTTATCAACCAATTTGGCTTTCTGCGGTGCATAGCTTGCTCGATATCACCGCGGTGGTATTAGGCTTTGCAGCACTAAAATGGCTAAAGCCCGCGATATGGCAGTTGCTTATTGCCTTTATGGTGTTTGGGGTTATCGCAGGAAGTGTGTAGGCCACGCTTGAGTGGCCTTGATGATTATTCTGAAGTTGCGTCTGGTTTGCTACCGGCGCGCACTTTCACGCGGTGTGCGCCAAAGTAATCACTCACGCTTTGATATGGACGTAACCCAAATGCTGGCATTACGCTTAGCATGTAGTCCAAAATATCGGCTTGTAGGTGCTCGTAAAACACCCAGCGTTTATCGCGACTAAAACAGTAAAACTCTAGAGGCAAGCCATGTTGTGTGGGTGCAAGTTCCCTGACCATACATAAACAATCTTGATTGATGGCATCATGCTGCTTCAAGTAGGCCTCTGCATAGCGTCTAAATAAGCCTAAATTGGTGATATCGCTTGGTACATCTTCAAGTTTTTCCAGTAGTGGATATTGCTCGGTTAGCGACGCTCGCTTTTGCTCTGGCAACGGCTCAATGCTAGTAAAATCAATATGGATGGCGCGTTTGATGCGGCGTCCTGCTGACTCTTGCATGGCACGCCAGTTTTTAAATGAATCAGAGATCAACATATAAGTTGGTATGGTGGTGACGGTGTTATCCCAGTTACGTACCCTAACGGTATTTAACCCCAGATCTATCACCTCGCCGTCTGCACCAAATGCGTCAACTTGGATCCAGTCGCCAGTGGTTACCAGTCGGTTGGCCGCTATTTGAATACTCGCAACCAATCCCAAAATCGTATCTTTAAATACCAAAATAATGACTGCCGCGATAGCACCAAAACCGGAAAGAATATAGGTCGGTGATTTATCCACCAAGATACTGACCACCAATATAGAACAAACTATAAATATCAGTAACTTAATTACTTGAATAATCCCTTGGATCGGCACTTCTTTGGCGAATGGAAAGAGGTTATAAACGCCATTCCCTAAATTGACTAAACTGCTAAATAAAAACCCTGATGCCACCACCAACATAACGTACACCAGTGTTTCCATCACGACAAACACCCAAGCTGGCGCGACAAATAGACGCTCGTGGTAGGCGGAAAAAACCAGTAAACACAATACAAAGGCAAAGCGGCCGCTAAATTTACTTAACTGAGGGGCAAGGTGACCAATTTTACGCGGTGAAATATGGCGCGCGAGGTTTTCTACATTGGGTAGCACTAAACGGCGGATCACCCAATATAAAAACAATAATCCAACCACCGCGACACCATTGGTAAATAAAGCACTGATCACAGTGCCCTGCGGTAACTCTTTTAACCACGGTTGAACGACATCATGAAGGTGATCAAACTTCATAGCTGTTTTAGCTCCTCATTGAGCGTGTCATTTGGCTCAGTCGAATGCAGCCAATGCGCTTCGAGTTGGCAATCTTTGCGTTGCCAAATTTCATTCATAAAAGATTGAAACTGTACACGATAGGCTTTATCGGCTTGATAGTTGCCAAGTGGCACTTTTTCCATCGCGATGTAGTCTATTTTTACATCAATTGCATCCAAGCGTCCAAGCGTAAATGCACGGCAAATATGCTCCCCCTCTAACTCATAAGCCAAAGTCGCGTTGAGCATGCCATCAAGTTGCTCAGATAACACTTCAAGGGCAAACGCTACACCACCCGCCTTTGGTTTGAGCAGATGCTTAAACGGACTATTTTGATGCATATGTTTGGCTTTAGTATGACGAGTACCTTCCACAAAATTAATTACCGTTGTGGGATGATCACGAAAATTGCGACAACTGGCTTTGGTACGCTCTACATCCATCCCTTTAAGCTTAGGGTTTTTGGCGATCTGCGCTTTACTCGCACGTTTCATAAATGGCATGCCCATAGCCCATGCACCAGTACCAATGAAAGGCACGTACTTTAATTCATCTTTTAAGAAAAATTTAGGTGCAGGTAGTACCTCCATGGCACTAAGCACAACGATATCAAGCCAGCTAAGATGATTGGAAATTAATAAATACCACCCTTGAGCGTGTAACTCTTTTGGCAAGGTCACTTGGATTTTGTCGCACGCGATGCGCAAACCAAGGTAATTGCCTTTGCACCACATACCGTAAAAAAAGTGCAGTGCTGTAGAGATAAACTTAACTGGCACAAGCAATTTTATGATGCCAAACAATAGCACCAATAAACCACACACAAAGGTATTCACCAGCAGCCACACACTGGCCGATAGCCCGAGAAACCACTTAGGTAGTATTTGTTTTAACATCACAACATCCTTCTACTACTTTTTATCGGCAAGCTCCACAAGTTGTGCATCTTTGGCTTGCCACAAGGCGTTTAATTCGGATTGGAAACGCACTCTAAATTCGGGATCATTCGTGTAGTCGCCGACCAAGTTTGCACTGACCGGCATTACTTCCACCTGAACATCTACTGACTTCACGTTACCAGCGATAAAGTCTGCAAAAGTTGGTACACCACCGGGATAATGAATGGTGACATTCACCACTTTGCTGATTTGCTCACCCATGGCCTGCATCACAAATGCGATGCCTCCCGCTTTTGGTTTAAGCAGGTGTGTGAATGGGCTTTTCTGCTTACTATGCTTGGATTCGGTGTAACGCGTACCCTCAACGAAGTTTACAATACTCACTGGCATTGTTTTAAACTTTTCGCATGCTTTTCGCGTCGTTTCTATGTCTTTACCACGCAATTTAGGGTTTTTCTTTAATTGCGACTTGCTGGTTCGCGTCATAAAAGGAAAATCGAGCGCCCACCAAGCAAGACCTAGCACGGGTACGTAAAGCAGCTCTTTTTTCAAAAAGAAATTCAAAAACGGGATTTTGCCATGAAGCACTCGCTGCAACACTAAGATATCCACCCAACTTTGGTGATTGGCAATAACCAAGTACCAGTCTTTACGTTTTAGCTCATCCAATCCGCTAACATTGAGCGTATACGGCGCAATGAGGTTTTGGCTCACTGAATTACACGCGACCCAGTTACTTGCGCACGCTTTAGCAATATAGCTCATGGCTTTTTGCAATGGTGGGATGGGCAGGAGCTTAATCAAGCCACAAATAAAGATCGGTATAAACCAAAATATAGTGTTAACGGCGTACAGCAAGATGCTGATCACTTTACGAATAAACGACATTCATTCCCTCATCGTGTTTTACGGCAGAGCTGTATCATACCTTGAAAATCACACACAATTAAGCCGACCAGTTGGTCGGCTATAATTTATTCCATTTCACTATTTGAAAATCAATCTTCGAAGTAAGTATAACCTTCAAGTCCGGCGTTTAATTCTTGTAGATACTGAGCTTTAATTGACTCTGGCAACGACAAGGCCGCGACCTGCTGTGCGTAATTCTCAGATAGCACCGCTTTGTCATAATGAACAAAGCGCAGTACATCTTCAACACTGTCGCCCTTGATTGCATTAGTGAGTTTATAACCCTCATCACAAAGCTCAACGTGTACTGAGTCTGTGTCACCAAATAAGTTATGTAAATCACCCAATATTTCTTGATAGGCTCCCACCAAGAACATCGCAACGTGATATTGCTCTCCCGGCACATACTCAGGAATGGGTAAACTTGATTCGATACCCGCGCCCTCAACATAACTGTTGATTTGACCATCAGAATCACAGGTAATGTCCTGAATAATCGCTCTTTGCGTCAACGGCTGATTGAGCTTGTCGATAGGCATCACCGGAAATAGCTGGTCAATACCCCACACATCCGGCAGTGATTGGAACAACGAGAAGTTCACAAACAGTTTATCTGCCAGCTTTTCATTGAGGTCGTCTAGTACTTCTCGGTGTGCTCTCGCATTCTCATTTAAGCACTCACGCACTTTATGAAGTGTCGTGAAGTAAAGCTGTTCAAGCTGCGCCCACTCTTGCATGCTGATCAAACCATGCACGTATTGGTCGTGTGCATCGCTGAACAAGTGCATAGCGTCATGATAAGTTTCTAAGGCCATGCGAGGGGTTAATTGTGACAACGAATGCCATAACTCTTGCAACACCAATGGGCTGGTATCTTGTGGTTGCACCGGTTCGACTTGATTCGGCGCTTTTTCTACGTCGATCACATCCGTGATAAGCATCGCGTGATGGGCAGTTAATGCTCGGCCAGATTCAGTAATAATATCCGGGTGCGGAATGCTATTGAGCTCCGCTATATCATGAAAAGCATGCACCACATTCTTCGCGTATTCCGCCACTGTATAATTCATTGAACATGAACTACGAGAACCTGAGCCTTCGTAGTCCACTCCGAGGCCACCGCCAACATCTACGATACGCAGCGGAACACCTAGTTGGTATAGCTCAGCATAGTGACGCGCACACTCTTTAAGCGCACGTTGAATATCACGAATATTGGCAACTTGCGAGCCGATATGGAAGTGTACCAACTGCATTAAGTGCAACCGATTATGCGACTTAAGTAGCTCAACCGCTTGCAGCACTTGGCTAGCAGTAAGACCAAACTTGCCTTTTTCACCACCGGTATTTTGCCACTTGCCCTTACCAACTGAATTAAGACGAATACGAATACCAATCGACGGTTCAATGCCTAAATCGTCGATTTCCTGTAATAAGGTATCCAGTTCAGAGAGCTTTTCAACGACTATGTTTACTTGATGGCCCATCGCTTGACCAATACAAGCTAAGCGCAAGAACTCACTGTCTTTGTAGCCGTTACAGACAATGGTAATAGGTTGATGTGCCACACCCAAAATTGCCATCAGCTCAGGCTTAGAACCGGCTTCAAGACCAACAAGACCGCTTGGATGAGCCAATAACTTACTGACAACCGAGCGCTGCTGATTCACTTTTATTGGGTAAACACAGGTGTACTGGCCTTGGTAATCACGTTGAGTTCGTGCGGCAGTAAATGCTTGAGTCAAGGTATCGACACGATGTTTTAAAATGTCGGTAAAACGTACCAAAACCGGCAAAGTTAGCCCCTGCGCTTTAAATTGCTCAGTTAACTCTGAAAGAAGAATTGGTGGCTTAGTGCGATCACCATCAGGAAACGCCACTAACTGACCCTGTTCATTGATATCAAAATAGCCGTCACTCCAGTGAGTAACGTTATAGATAGAACGTGCTGTTTGCAGACCCCAAGTCATTGCTGCTCTCAATTAATTCTTTATAAAGCTTCATTCTAATACGCGAGGCAAGTCAATGCGACCTAAAGTTGCGTTTTCATTAGCTTACAAACCTTATAAATCGGCCATGGTTGATTAGAACTAATATGAGGCAAAGTACAAAATGTTGACTAAAATTGATTGAGCAAAGGCGCAAGCACTGGCAGAATTGCCTTAATTTTTATCAAGTGTGAACACAATCATGGCAAACTTAGAAGCAAACCGTTGGTTTACAGAAATTAGCGACCGCGATGGCAGCGCTTTTTCACTTAGAGTCAACAAAAAATTAGACGAAATCCAATCACCATTTCAAAAAGTAGAAATGTTTGAAACGACGGATTTTGGAAACCTGATGATCATTGACGGTTGCACTATGGTGAGCACGCGTGAAAACTTTTTCTATCACGAAATGATGAGTCACCCGGCGCTATTCTCACACCCTGCACCTAAAAATGTTGTGATCATTGGCGGTGGCGACTGTGGCACATTGCGTGAAGTACTAAAGCACCCAGGCGTTGAAAAAGTAACGCAGATTGATATCGACGAAGTTGTGACGCAAATGTCTTTGAAATACTTCCCTGAGCTTTGTGAGTCTAATAACGATCCTCGTGCAACTGTGATGTTTGATGATGGCATCAAATATATGCGTGAAGCCGAAGCAGAGTCTATCGACGTTATCATCGTTGATGGCACTGATCCTGTTGGCCCAGGTGAAGGTTTATTCAACCACGCATTCTACAAGAGCTGTTTAGCAGCGCTTCGCACTGGTGGTATCATGATCCAGCAAAGTGAATCACCTCTGATGCACATGCCATTGCTACTAGAAATGCGCGATGCAATGTTGGAAGTAGGCTTTGTTGATCTGCAAACCCTGCCTTTCCCACAGCCAATCTACCCAAGCGGCCTGTGGTCAGCAACAATGGCGCGTAAAGATCAAAAGTTTGCCGGATTCCGCGAACAAGACGTTGATAACGCAACATTTGATACTGAGTACTACAACACAGGTATTCATAAAGGTGCATTAGCAACACCTAACTTTATGAAGCGTGCTTTCGAAAAGTAGACCGAATCAAAACATAAACTTAATTGTTAAAGTGTAGTAGCTCATATCTGCTCCTACAGCCTTGATGATTAGGTTAATATTTCACCTGGCCGGCAGTTATGAGCGAACAGCAGATGTTCGCTCTAGTTCATTTTTGGACAAATTCGAGTTAAACTTGAAGATTATGTGAATTCTTTAATTCGATCTCGAATAGCCTCTATAAATTGGGGGCTAGGTTCAAAGTCCAATTTTTCTAAACTCTGTGATAAAACGTCGTAACATTTCTTAGACAAGCGAATTTTTCCAAGAGCAACACCAAATACGATATCTAAGGCCGCTTCACCCTTAACATTTTTGTAGTGCTTTATTAGTCGAAGAACAATATCAGTAAATTGCTTACTTAGAGTTTCATCTGATGAGTAATCAACTTCAGAATCTAGGGCGCATCTCCATAAACAACTTTGAATTAAAGGGTCATTGAACCTGACAAAGTTTTCGGGTGCAAGAACTGATAATTGGTTCAAAGTACATAACAATCTATCTTCATAAGGCAGCGACTCATCTTCCCTTGCAGTTTGCAAGATATTTGATACTGCAAAATATACCGACTCTGGATCTACACTATCGTAATCAAAGCCCCAAAAAGCAAAATGCCTAGAAAAAACTAATGATTCTTCGTAGTCACGGCTGTTTATGCCTATATGACCACCAAGTCCATCAGATGTATTACTTAACTTTGATTTTCTAAATTCAATAAAGTCATCTGTATCTTCAAATCGATCAAAGAATTCAGACTCTAACTCCCACGAAGTTGGAGAACTCCTATATGGAATATTTAATTCATACTTCGTAAATATCTTATATTTATTAAGGTCAGGTCCATAAAGTAATTGTCACCTTCCCATAAAATGAGACATGCATAATTGGAGTTTTCTGCAATCATTAAAGCAGGAGACTAACTATGAAAAAATCACGTTTTACCGAATCA